>JAZUCB010000266.1:0-1948 GCA_045638985.1 Clostridia bacterium | reverse complement strand
TTATTTTGCAAGAAAATTCCCTCACTATTACATATTATTTCTTTAGGGCTAACCATTGCTAAGTAATTATTTATTGATTCTTCTAAATTTGAATCATTAATGAACTCTGTAACAATAAATTCACCTGTTGAAATGTCAGCATAAGAAATACCAACCGATTTAGTATTATAATAGATACTTGCGATATAAATATTTTGATTTTCATCAATAATATCTGAGTCAACAACAGTTCCAGGAGTTATTATTCTAACTATGTCACGCTCAACAATTTCTTTATTATTGGCTTCAGTTAACTGCTCACATACTGCAACTTTTTCATCAAGTTCAATAAGTTTAGCAACATACATATCCAAAGATTTTTGAGGTATGCCACACATTGGGGCTTTTTTATTGTTTCCGCAATTTTTATAAGTTAATGTTAATCCAAGTGTTTTACTGCATTTAATTGCATCATCAAAGAATAATTCATAAAAATCACCTAATCTATATAAAATCACAACATCTTGATATTTTTCTTTTAACTCAACATAATGCAACATCATAGGTGATAAATCTTTTTTATCAAAAATTTCTTTCTCCACTTACACAACCTCTCCAACAAATTTGTTATTAGTAAATGAAATTATTTTTACATTAACAAAACTGTTTAATTTTTCATTAGTTAAATTATCTGATATCAATTCAACATTTTTACCAGAATCTAAGAATGCTTCACCAGTTCCATTTTCAAAAATTTTATCCACATAAGCCTCGAAAACTTTTCCAACCATATTTTTATGGTTTTCTTTTGATATTTTCTTAGCTAAATTTAAAACTGCGTTAACCCTTAAATTTTTAATTTTTTCATCAATTTGGTTTGGCATTGTTGCGGCAACAGTTCCGGTTCTTATTGAATACATAAACGCAAATAAACTTTCATATTTAACATACTTAACAAGCTCCAACGTATCATTAAAATCTTCATCAGTTTCGCCCGGAAAGCCAACAATAATATCAGTTGTTAAAGCAACATTTGGTATTTTTTCTTTTATTTCATCAATTATGCCAAAATATTTTTCTCGAGTATATTTTCTATTCATTGCTTTAAGAATGTTATTACTTCCCGATTGAACTGGCAAATGAATAGCTTTAGAAATTTTCGAATTACTTGCTATAACATCAATTAACTCACTTGATAAATCTTTTGGATGACTAGTTAAAAACTTTATTTTAAAATCACCATCAATTTTGCAAAGTTCAGTTAAAAGATTAGCAAAATTAACTGTTTCATCAGCAAGATCATTTCCATAAGAATTAACATTTTGCCCTAACAATGTTATAAATTTGTAGCCATTTGAAACAAGATCTTTAACCTCATTTATAATATCTTTCATATCTCTACTGCGCTCTCTACCCCTAACATAAGGCACAATGCAATACGAACAGAAATTATTGCAACCATATGAAATATTAACCCAAGCATTTTTACCACTTGTTCTTAGAATTTCAACGTCCTCAAATATTCCCTTTTCTTTTTCCCAAACATCAATAATTTTTTTCTTAGTATTCATGTAATTAATCAATAATTGTTTTATTTCATGAATATTATGAGTTCCAACCATTATATCAATAAATGGGAATTTTGATTTTAACATAGTTGCCTTATCATTTTCTTGAGAAAAACACCCGCAAATAATAATTATTTGAGAAGGTTTTACTTTTTTAATATTTTTAAAAGCACCAATGTGTGCTGAAATTTTTTGCTCAACGCCATCTCTTATGCAACAAGTGTTAAAAACAACAATATCAGCTAATTTTGAATCGGTTGTTTCAGAATAACCCAATGTTTCTAACATTCCTGCAATTTTCTCACTATCATGAATGTTCATTTGACAGCCATACGTTTTAATTAAATATTTACCCATAAAATCACCTTAAAATAATTTTTTATAAATGTAATTTCGTAACA
>JAZUCB010000265.1:0-2230 GCA_045638985.1 Clostridia bacterium | reverse complement strand
TAAACTATTTAGTGAAAAAAGTGTTGTTAGTAAGTTAGAATTAATTGGGGTTAGAATTCCTAAATTAAGAGAATTGGCTAAGAACCTTGAGCCCTTTGAGTTGAGAAAAAATGCAACATTTGAGGAAGTTTTGCTATATGGATTAATAATTGCAAAAGATAAAAATCTTGATTTTAATAAAATTAATAATTTTATTAAAAAAATTGATAATTGGGCAATTTGTGATTGCTTTGTGAGCAGTTTAAAAATAAAAAAAGACGATAAGTTCTTTAATTTTTTAGTTAATTTAATTGAAGTAAATTTAAATGAAGAGTTTATTGTTAGGTTTGCAATTGTTTGTTTTTTGAGATGGTTTTTGCCTGAAAAAGTTGATGAAATTTTTGCTTTAATTAATCAAATAAAAACCAACAAGTATTATATTAATATGGCTAGTGCTTGGTGTTTTTGTGAAGGGTTAATAAAAGCATATGATTGCACGCTTGAACATCTGTTGAATGCAGAATGTTGGGTTAGAAATAAAGCTATTCAAAAGGCGTGCGAAAGTTATAGGATTGAAGAAGATAAAAAGTTATTTTTAAGAGGTTTAAAAGTTAAAAACTAAAGATGAAGAAGTTTGCAATTGTTTGCATATTATTGTTTTGCTCTATATTTTATGTTGCTTGCAAAAGTGAAGAAATGCACGAGTTGGGTTTGAAAAATGAATCGATTTGTGTTGAGTTAAATGAAAGCAAAACATTAAAGGAATTGGGATTTGAGTTTAATGATAAATATGATATTAATGATTTTTCGTTTATTTATGATAACGATTATATTTCTTATAACAACTCGAATTTTAAATTTGAAAAACTTGGTAAAACTGAGTTGATTGTGTTTTTAAAAACTGGTGAGAATAGGGTTGAAAGAAAGTGCGTTAAAATTGAAGTTGTGCTTAGTGAGAGTTTTGATTTTGAAATTATTGATGATGAAGTTTTTGTTGATATTCAAGATGAAATTGATTTAACTTCTAATCTTTCTATAAATGAATCTTTAAAACAATATTTGGTTTTTAAAGATGAGAATAATATTGTTTTAAATAAAACTTATGAGTGTTTGGAATCCAAAAGTTTTAAGGTTTTCGTTGAGTTTCATTATCAAGAAAAAGTGCTAAATTTAGGGGAATTTTATCTTAATATATTAAATAATATTTATGTTGAAAGTGTTGGGCTTAGCAACGCTGATGTTTATGAATTATATAATGAAAGTGCAGGTGTGATTGATTTTAATATTTTACCGATTGATGCAAATGTTTTTGAGATTATTTCAAGCAGTGAAAGTTTTGAAATAAATAATAATGGAGAATATAACGCCAAAGGTGTAACTGAAAATTTTGAAGTTTGTGTTAAATATAAAAATTTAGAAAAAGAAGAATGTACTAAAGTTTATAATTTTAAAATTGTTGAAAAAGTTGAAATTGAAAATGTTGAAATATATAAAAACGATGTTAAGGTTTTAGGTGCGTTTATTGGTTCTGAGGAATATGAAATTAAAATAACATTCAACAAGATTTTTGATAAAAATTTGATTTTGTTTGGAAGTGGCGTTGAAGTTATTGAAGGTGAAGTTAACAACAACAAATATTTATGTGTTGTTAATTTTAACGAGGGCAGTGTTTTAGAATTTAGTTATTTAAATATTGATTCTTTTTTGAATATTTCTGAAAGCAAATATGAGTTGAGTGATTTTGAATTTTTAAGTGTTGGTGATTTGAATATTTGTTTTAAAGATAATTTAAATAATGAGTTAACGTTTGGTGGTGAAATTGAAACTTTATTTTTGATTGATGAAAGTTTAGCTATTGGACATGGCATAAATCATGCATACTGGGTTGAAGTTTCTTGTTTGGTTGGTGAAGCATTAATTGATTTTAATATCAACGTTAGTGATGAATATTTTGAATATAAAAATGGCAAAATTAAGCCATTAAAAGTAATTAATCTTGCATTTGTTAGCGTTGAAATTTATGGCAAAGAGTTTGAATTTGCATTTAAAATAGAAGAAATTGAAACAAGTGTTTCAATTAGTGGTTATGATGAAGTGCTTTATTATAATTCTGAAAATAACAAAACATCTTTTGAGATTAAATATGGTTGTGAATATTCAACCAAAATAAAAAACTTGGTTGTGGAATATGATGAAAGTTTTTTAAAAGTTAATTTAGGAAATAAAACAATTGAAGTTATTGATTATGATT
>JAZUCB010000264.1:0-1511 GCA_045638985.1 Clostridia bacterium | reverse complement strand
TGGTCATGCTCAAGAAGGTATGATTTCCAACTGTGAAGCATTAACAAACATTAAACTTACAGGTAAAACTAGTGATAGTGCAAATCCAATGTTGAGAGTTGGTGGTTTGGCGGGTGATTACTCTTTAGGAAATCCATCTAACACAACAGGAATTGCAAAATGTATTGCATATACAAACATCTCAACACATGAAGGAGATGATAAGTTAGAAGCAAAAACTGCAACAGTTATGTTGTCAAATGGTGTTGCAAGATTAGGTGTTGGTGCAACATTAAAACAATGTTTATTCAGTGGTGAAATAAACACAGAAGGTTCAATAATAGGAACTGTTTATGCTGGTGGTGCTTCAGCAAGCGTTGAATCATCTGAAAATCAAATTGTTGATTTTGAAGAAATCACAACAGATGCAGTTCTAATAGTTGGAACAACTGCAACTCAACAAATTTATGCGGGAGGCTTGGTTGGTCGTTCGAATAAATTAGAAGTTTCTTATTGTTCGTCTATTGGTAGAGTTGTTCCAATTTCAAGCGAAGGTGCTGAGGAAATTTATGCTGGTGGTTTAATCGGTTTAATTGGTAAATTAGACAACTCTAAAGAAGATGAAAAAGTTGTTGTTAAAGTTAACAATTCTTATTCATTATCAAGTGTTCTTGCAGATTCAATTGCTGATTCTGCAATTGCAAAATTAAATGTTGGTGCTTTAGTTGGAGCAATTTCAAAATATGTTTCTGATGAAAATAAAACAACAGAAAACTTTACGTTCGAACAAGTTTATTATTCTTCAGACTATGCATTGTGCACTGATGAAAATCAAGTTAAAAATGCAGATAGTAAAGATGTTTACTTAGGAACAAACTTATCTGCAACAACAATGATTAGAACTAATGTTTGGCATGCTGGTTTAAAAACTGAAAATGATAAAAACACAATTTGGAAATCATCTACAGTTGCTGGTGGTGCAAATATAGTTCCATATTTAGCATCATTAGAAGAATCTTTAATTAAGTTCGGAATTTTAACAAAACCAACTGGTGAAACAGTTTACAATTATGTTGAAGGCTCAGCAATGCGCCCTATCGAAATCACTTCAAATTCTAAATATGTTTTCGATCAAGATAAATATAACTACTATTTATTAAGTTTAGGAGATAAAGCTAAAACTCCAGAATTCACAAATGCTTTAAACGGTATTTTAGTTGGAATAGATAAAGGAATTGAAACAACATTTAGAGTTGGAGAATTAACTTCTGGTGGAATTGTTTCAAAGGTTAACAAACATTCTGCAATATCTAATTTGCATGTTGTGTTAGAAAACAATGTTTCAGTTACAGATTTAACAGGAATAATTGCAACAACAAACGAAGGTGTAATTTTCAACAGTTCAGTTCAAGGAAATGGAATTACCTTTGATGGCCCTGATGCTGCTTCAGGAGAATTCATCGAAGCAGGTTTAATATCAGTTATAAATAAAGGTTTAATTTCTCACTCATTCTCAACTGCTGAAATTATTA
>JAZUCB010000263.1:0-3261 GCA_045638985.1 Clostridia bacterium | reverse complement strand
TACAAACAACAACACAAATAGATGTGACAATAATAATAAAATATTGTTTCAATATTGCAAGGGTGTTTATTTAAATAAAAATATAGATTTTAAAAATGATAATGCTAGTTTTGATTTAAAATTTAATGATAATGAAATGAGTTTTGATGTTTGCTTGTTACATAAACATAGTATTGAAAATTTAATTGTTGCAATTTCGGTTTCGTTGTTTTTAGGTGTGCAGATTGGTGCTATCCAGTCGGTTCTTAAAACAATCAAAACGGCAGAAAATAGAATGGAAATAAAAACGTTGAAAAGTGGTGCGATACTTATAAATAATTCATATAATTCAAACGTTAATTCTTATAAGTCTTCTTTGGATATTTTATGTAAGCATGAAGATAAAACTAAGATAGTTATAACTTCCGGTTTGATTGAATTGGGAAGGTTTCAGTTTGAGGAGAATTTTAAATTTGGTAAGAAGATTGCTGAGTGTGGTTGTGAATTAATAGTTTCAAACAAAACGAATGCTAATGCTTTAATTAAAGGGTTTTCAAGCTTGAGTGGTAAAGAGGTTAGAATATTTAATTCTTTTACCAAAGATTTAAGCGATTATATAAACTCGTTAGATGAGGGTTATGTTGTTTTAATTGAAAATGATTTACCTGATAATTATGTTTAAGGGATAGGAGGTTGGTATGAAAAATGTTGTAGTTTTTTTTGGGGGAAATTCTGTTGAGCATGATATTTCTATTATAACTGCGATTCAGGTTTGTTCTTCGTTAAATGATGAGAAATATAAAGTTATTCCTGTTTATATTAGTAAGAATGGTGAGTGGTATTCTTTTAAACAATTGTTGAATGTTGCTGATTTTAATAATTGTGAATTAAAATCTAAAAACATTGTTTGTTTTAAAAATGGTTTTCTTGAATATAAATGTTTGTGTAATAGAAGAAAGATTAAAGTTGATTGTGCGATAATTGCAATGCATGGTGGTTTTGGTGAAGATGGCTCTGTTGCGGGGTGTTGTAATTTAAACTCAATTCCATTTGTTAATCCGGGGTTAGAAGCAAGTTCTGTTGGATTGAATAAAATATTGTTTAAAACATTGCTAAAAGGGTTGGAAATTCCATATGTTAAATATTGTAACTTAAACAAACAAAGTGATGTTTATAATATTGACTTGTATTATGAAATTACTGAAGTGTTAGGTGATAAAATAATTATTAAGCCTAATAGGCTTGGTAGTAGCATTGGAGTTTCGATTGTTGATGATTATGATTCATATGTTAATGCTTTGAGTTTGGGTTTTAATTTTGAAAATGATTTATTGATTGAAAAGAGATTAACAAATTTTAATGAATATAATATTGCAATATATAAAAATTTAGAAGGGTTAGTGGTTTCCGAAATTGAACAACCTTTAAATTATAATTCTATTCTTACTTTTGAAGATAAATATATTGGTGATGCAAAAACAAAAGGCTCAATGGAGAGTTTGAAAAAAATATTTCCGGCAAATATAAATGATAAGTTGAGAAATGAGATAATTCAATATTCAAAATTGTGCTATGAAAAGTTGTTTATGAAAGGTGTTGTTCGCTTTGATTTTATTTTTGATAATAATGAAAAGGTGTTGTTTTTAAATGAGGTTAATACTATTCCTGGTTCTTTTGCAAATTATTTGTTTAGAAGTAACAACATATCTTTTTCTAAAATGTTAGATGAAATGATAGATTATGCTGTTTATGAGCATGATTTAGATTTTAAATTAGTTAAAAGTTTTGATAGCTCAGTGTTAAATGCTGAATTTAATAATCTTAAAAAATAAAAAAAGAGATTACTTAACAAGTAATCTCTTTTTGTGGTTGTTTTGTTTTAACTGTTTCTAATATTTGTTTAATAATCTTTTCATTTGCAGAGAGTATTTTGGGGATGTTTTTGCTTGTTTTTTCACATATTTTGAGTTCTATTGTTTTTATAAGATTGTTTATTTTTAATTCATTTTGATTAATAATGCTCGCGTAATTATTTTTTTCAAAGAATTTTGCGTTTTCGATTTGGTCTCCTCGAGAAGCTGTTTTTGGTAGTGGTATTAATATCATTGGAATGTTTAATGTTTGAAGTTCAAAAATTGTATTACTTCCAGCTCTTGAAATTGCCAAATCGCAACTGTTGTATAATTCACCAATGTTGTTTGTGTATTCGATTTGTTTATAGTTTGGAATATTTGTAAGGGTTTCATTTTTATTATTTTTTCCTACTAGGTGAATAATGTTATAGTTTTTTACGAGTTGATTTATGTTTGAAAAAATAAAATTGTTTATTGCTTTGGCTCCTAAGCTTCCACCAAGAATTAAAATTGTTTTTTTGTTGTTATTAAAGTTAATTTTATTTTTGGATATAATTTCTTTTCTTATTGGGGGACCGGTTACAATGGATTTTTTTGAGTATTTTTTGGGGATGTTATCAAAAGTGAAACACATTTTATTGCAGAAATGATATATAATTTTATTTGCCAAGCCTAACGATAAATCGCTTTCGTGTGCTATTATTGGTATTTTTAATTGATGAGCTGCTATTGCAACGGGTACTGAAACAAATCCGCCTTTTGAAAAAATTATATTGGGCTTAGTTTTTTGTAAAATTTTTTTTGCTTCAATAATGCCTTTTGTAAGTTTAAAGGGTAGTGTTAAATTTTTTAAAATGGAAGATCTGTTTAATTTGCAGGTGGTTATCTCGTGATATGTGATGTTTTCATTTTTTATAATTTCTTTTTCTATGCCTGTTTTGCTTCCAATATATTCAATTTTATTAAAATGTTTTTTTAGATAAGGGAGGAGTGCGATATTTGGTGTTACGTGACCAGCAGAGCCTCCTCCGGTTAATATTATATTCATAACGTCTCCTAATTTATTTTATTTAATCTTTCTTTAATTTATGTGTGTTTGGTGTTTAATATATATGCAATGTGTTGCATAAAAATACAAAACGTGGTTTGGTTTTAAATTAAACACGTGTTGTGTCGGAATAAAAATGCAAAAAGCATGATAATTATACATGTGTTATAATTAAATTATGAATAAATATTATCTATAATAAATAATTATGCAGCCGTTTTAATAAAATTTATTACAGTAGTTTATCTTTTTGGAATAATTTTTTGCTAATTAGAATGCTTTAATTGTTTTTAAACAAACTAAATTGTGGTTAATTTTATTTTTCAATTTAATTTTTGTGTGTTATAATTCTTAAGTTTATAACAATTAAGGAGAAGGGTT
>JAZUCB010000262.1:0-2352 GCA_045638985.1 Clostridia bacterium | reverse complement strand
GCATTGAATACTCTTATTATTGGAATATATGTAAGTAAATGAGATGTGGCCGATTGGTCTGTTGCATTGAAAATTGTTGGGGCAGTTCAAGCCTTATATACTCCTATCATTAATAGTGTTTTTCCAACTATGGTTAGAACTCGAAATTTAAAAACAATACACAAGATTATGTCTATTTATATGCCTCTAATTTTTGTTGGATGCGTGGCTGTATGGTTTTTAGGTGGTTGGGGAGTTGATTTAGTTTTTGGTGAAGAATATATCAACACAGCTAAAATTCTTAAAATTTTAATTCCTTTAATAATTTTATCCTTTCCTGCAATGCTTTATGGTTGGCCTTGCCTTGGGGCGGTTAACATGCAAAAAGCAAACACTATTTCAACCATAATTAGTGCGTGTGTTCAAGTTGTAGGATTGTTGGGTTTAATTATTTTTGGTTGGTTTAATATATTTGCTGTTGCAATTGTTAGGAATGTAACTGAACTGGTCTTATGTTTTATTAGAGTTAGTTTGGTTTATAAAAATAAAAAATTATTTATCAAGCCAGATTTAGAATTTGAAAATAAAGACGTTGAAAATGAAAAAGAACCTATTTCTTAGGTTCTTTATTTTTTATATATTTTAAAATCATGATGAGTAATTTGTTTTTCTTTTGGTGGTAGTTGCATGTAGTTGTTATATAAACTTTTTAAATATAAATTGTAATCTTTCATAACGGGGAATAAATCATCTTCAAACTGAACTTCAACATATTCATCATAAATTGACTTGTTAAAAATTTCTTTTGTTCCATAACAACCAGAATAAACTAAAGTTTTTTCATAATCTTCAAATTTATATTTGCTAAGTAGCTTTTCATGTTTGTTCAACCAAAATTTCCAACCAAAAATTTTGGCATAGAAGAAAGCAAAAAACTTTAAAATGCTTTTTAAAAATCCTTTTTTGCTTTTGGTGTATTTTTTTAATGCAGAAACATTAATCATTGAACTATAATATGATAATTTTTTGTAAATTTTCTTAATATTTTTTTCATCAACTCCATCTGATGGAAAAATATCAACAAACACGCCTAAATCTGGGTTTTGAACAAATTTTCCTTCTTTAAGCGATGTTGATAAATCGCAGACTTTAGCAAATCTATAAAAATAATTGGGAAAATCTTTGCCATAATGCAAGCACTTATATGTATCAGATTTAGTGTTATCCATAATTTTTAAAAACTTTTCATAATTAGGGCGTGTCATGATTATATCAATATCATCGTCCCATGGAATAAATCCTTTATGTCGAATTGCTCCTAGGGCAGTGCCACCAGCAAGTGAATATGGTATATTATTTTCTTTACATATTTTATCTATATGTTTTAAAACGCCCAAAGCAATGCTTTGAACTTCTTTAATATCAGTTATTTCTCTCATGGTATTTCTTTATAAACTTCCTTTAATATTGTGTAAGTTTGCTTTATTCCGTTTTCAATATTTACCTTAGGATCCCAACCTAACTCTTTAATTTTATCTGATGGTAATATTGCTTTAACTGCCCTTGAGTATCCCTTTTTTTCCAATTCAGTTTGTTCTTGAATAATAACTTCAGTTTTACTTAATCTTGAAGTTATTTCTGCAATTTCTTTTAATGATGGAAGTGAAGAATTGTTACTAATATTATATGCATTGCAATTTTCACCTCTATCAAGCAAAGTTATTAACGCACTTACAGCATCTGAAACATAACAATATGAGAAAATTTGGTCACCTTTGCTTTTTAAAATAATATCTTCGCATTTAAGAGAATTTTTTAAAAATTGCGACAATGCTTTAGAATCTTTTATTAACATTGTTGGGCCATAAATTCTGCATAATCTTGCTATAACAACATCAATATTAAATTGATGCGAGTATGAAACACAAAGAGTTTCAGAGGCTCTTTTGCTTTCATTATAGCATGAACGAATGTCTAGGGGATTAACGCTTCCAAAGTTTGTTTCAACCATTTCTTCAGAACTTGTTCCATAAATTTCGCAAGAAGAAGAGAATAAGAATTTTTTAACATTAGTATTTTTTGCGATATCCAATAAATTTTTGCAACCAATAAAATTCATTAGCATTGTTTCTGTGGGGTAGGTGGCAAAATTTATTTGGTCTGCAAAGCTTGCTAAGTGTAAAATATAGTCAAAGTTTTCATTCTTTAAATCGTTTTGAATTATATCTTTTGTTAAATCGCATTCTATAAAATTCAATCTTTTATCATTTTCAAAATAAGAAAATCTATTTCGTGCTTTTTTAATTGATGTTGTTAAACAAGTTATTTTAATATTAAAATCTTTGTTTATTAGAAGTGAATCTATTAAATATG
>JAZUCB010000261.1:0-5895 GCA_045638985.1 Clostridia bacterium | reverse complement strand
TATTTTGGTTGTTTTTTGAAGTGTATTGTTGCAATTTGTAATTAAAACAACATTATTTTCTTAAATATTATACTTTCAAAATTTAACTAATATGATTGCTTTTAAAAATTTAAACACGTAACTATAAAATTAATATTTTTTTCTCAAACCAAAATATTAATTCCAATTATCCCAAAAAAGTTTAATATTTTTCTAAGCCCTTTTTGAATAACCTCTAAGCATAAAAAAAACTAAACGCATTATAACGTTTAGTTTTTTATTTTTTATTAAATTATAAAGTATTCATTTTAGTTAATCTTTTAACATCAAAATTTGTCCAAGGAACAATATCTGGTGGAGTGCATTTGAAAGTCATTTTTTGCTTAGTTATTGGGTGATTAAAACTCAATTCATAAGCCCAAAGAGCCAAATTATGCCCTTTTGCTAAAATATCACCACCATAGCGAACATCTCCATAAACTGGGTGCCCAATATGTTTCATTTGAACTCTAATTTGATGGCTTCTGCCTGTGAATAAATTCAACGAAACCAAAGAAACCTTTTCTCTGCGTTCCAAAACCTCATATTCAAGTTCAGCCCTTTTCGCTCCAGTTGTTAATTCTGGAACAACTGCCACCGTGTTTGTTTTTGCGTTCTTTTTCAAATAATTAACTAACTTTTCTGAATTTTTGCTAACAACTCCATTAACAACAGCTAAATATTTTTTAGTCATTTCACCACTAGCAAGTTGTTCTGAAAGCCTTGATGCTGATTTGCCAGTTTTGGCAAAAACCATCAAACCACCAGTTGGTCTATCAAGCCTATGAACTAACCCTAAATACACATTGCCAGGTTTGTCATATTTTTCTTTGATATAGTTTTTAACCATGGTTAACATATCTAAATCGTTGCTTTCATCTAATTGAGTTGGAATATTTTGAGGTTTAACAACAACAATAACGTGATTATCTTCAAAAATAACGTCCATTTTATTCTCCTATTTAACGGCTTTTAATTCAAAATTAACATATGCACCGTTTAGTTCAACTGTTTTCTCAATATCGCTTTCAAACTTGCCATCATTTAACTTTTGAGCAAGAACTTCTTGTTTAATTTTATCTGCGTTTTTCTCAACCAATTCAGTTATTTTAGAATCTTTTGAAGTGATGTTTATTAAAATTCTAGATTCAATATTAAAGTCTGCTTCTTTTCTTAAAATTTGAGCATTTCTAATAATTTCTCTTAAAACTCCCTCATCAATAAGCTCTTGAGTTAGAGTTGTGTCTATAACAACAGTTAAGTCATTTTCATTTGCAAGAACATATTCTTTCTTTGGTTTGCTATTTTTAACAAACAAACTTGCATCTAATTCACCAAACTCACTTGTTTCAATTTTTCCGCAATTAAAGCCAATAACTAACTTTTGCATAGCATTATCGTCAAGCTCTTCTAAGAACTTCTTTAACTTTTGAACTTCGCCTTTAAGCACTGCCCCAGCAGTTTTAAAATTAACTGTTAAGTAATAAGTGTTAAACATTTCAACAGAATTAGAAACAACAACTTCTTTAATATTAACCTCATCTTTAATAATATCTTTAAATAAGTTAATAGCACCTAAAGTCCTTGAGTTTTCACTAATAATATATGATTTTAATAATGGTTGTTTTATTTTTAATTGATTTTCATTTCTAAGTCTGCTAGCCAATGTAATAATGTTTTGAACAATTTCAACATATTCTAAATAATCTTTAAAATCAATGTTTTCAATTGGTTTTGCAAAATCATTTAATAAAACGCTAATTGGAGCTTTTGGTTCGCACTCCCTAACCATTCCTTGCCAAATATGCTCACTCATAAATGGAATAATTGGAGCCATAACCAAAGTTAATTGCTTAATAGCTGTGTATAAGCAATAATAAGCAACTAGTTTATCATTCTCATCATCGCTCTTCCAGAATCTTCTTCTGTTTGCTCTAATATAGAAATTAGAAATATTATCAATTAAAACTTCAAAATCTTTAACAACATTGAAAACTCTATTAGTGTTGTAATATTCAGTAGCCTCAGTAACAAATTTATTAACGCTTTCAAGTAACCATTTATCAGTTACATCTAAATCATCAACATTTAACTTATATCCATCAATTTTTGGATTGTCAATGCAAGCATATGTGTTAAAGAATGTGTAAATATTCCAAAAACCCAACATTCTTCTTCTTGCTTCTTCACCTAAGTTATAACCAAATCTTGTAACGCTTTGCAAAGGAGTTGATGCAAACATATATCTAGCAGGATCTGCTCCAACTTTTTCAGCAAACTCATCAAATCTAATCATAAAACCAGATTTAGAGAATTTTGAACCATCTTCTTGAACAACGCTCTCATGCGCAACAATCTTTTTATATGGTGCTTTATCTTCCAAAACAACGCTCATAAATAGCAATGAATAGAACCAAAGGCGAATTTGCTCTCTCATTTCAATAACAACGTCAACTGGGCAATTTTTCTCCCAATCTTTTCTATCGGTGAAATATTCGTTTGTTGAATATGGAGTGATACCAGCATCTAACCAGCAATCCCCAACATCTGGAATCCTTTGAGCTGGCTTTCCGCATTTTGGGCATCTGATTTTAATTTTATCAATGTGTGGTCTATGAATATGTGGAAGAGCATCAACTTCTTCTTGACTGCTAAGTTCTGCTAACTCTTTTAACGATCCAACAACATGAATATGCCCTTCTTCACACAAATAAATTGGCAATGGAATTCCATAGAATCTGCTTCTTGAAATATTCCAATCCCCCAAATTATTTAACCAATCTAGCATTCTCTTTTTCATAAATGCTGGTTCAAACTCAACTTCATCAATTGCTTTAATTAAGCGAGGTCTTATTTCATCAACTTTAATAAACCAAGAATCAACCAATCTGAAAACAATTTCTTCTTTACATCTCCAGCAAATAGGATAACTATGTTTGAATTTATGTGTGTAATATAATTTATTGCGTTTTTCAAGTTCTGCAAAAACAACATCTCTAACGTCTTTTGTTGAATAACCAGCAAACATTCCAAATTCTTTTAAAATAACGCCATTTTCATCAATTGGAGCAATTTCTTTTAATCCTAATCTTTTGCCAAGTTCAAAGTCTTCAACACCGCAACCTGGAGCAATATGCACAGCACCTGTTCCATCTGTTGCAGAAACATCTTCCCAAGCAACAACTTTGTGTTCAAAGTTTTGTGGTTCTAATTCTTCAAAGCATGTTTCATATGTTTTTCCAACTAGCTTTTCACCCTTAAATTCTTCAACAACTTCAACTAAATCATCTTTTAAAATTTTAATTGCTTCTTTTCCCACAACAAGCAATCTATCATCGCTCTTAACTTTGCATTTGCAATAAGTGTTTTCAGGATTAATTGCAACTGCAACATTACTTGTTAAAGTCCAAGGAGTTGTTGTCCAAACCAAAATTGCAGTGTTTTCATCTTTTAATGGTGCTTTGAAGAAAACAGCAATATGCTCAATATCTTTATAACTTCCATGCATTTCATGCTCAGAAACACTAGTTCCGCAACGTGGGCACCATTGCAATGGCTTGCTAGCTTTAACCAACCAACCATTATCAAAGCATTTTTTTAATGCATACCAAATAGTTGTTATGTTTTTATCTGAATTAGTAAAGTAGCTGTTATCCCAATCCATATGCTGACCAAGTTTTTTACTTTGCTCTGTTATAATTCCAGCATATTTTTGAACTCTCTCTAAGCATTTTTCAACGAAATTATCTAAGCCATATTCTAAAATTTCTTTTTTGTTGTTGATTCCAAGTTCTTTTTCAACTGCAGTTTCAACTGGCAAACCATGAGCATCAAAACCATTTTGATATTTTTGGTCATAACCCATCATAGCTTTAAATTTAATATAAATATCTTTTAAACTTCTTCCCAAAGCATGGTGAATTCCCATTGCATTATTTGCTGTTATTGGGCCATCTAAAAACGCATAATATTTGCCACTATTTTTATTCTTTTCTTTTAGTTTTTCAAAGCACTTGTTTTCTTCCCAATGCTTTAAAACATTCTTTTCAAGATCAATAAAATTTGGCATTGTTTGTTCTTTTTTCATATACTCAAACTCCTATAAATAAAATAAAAAACTTGCATTTTAGTTATAAGAAAAAACCTAAAACGCAAGTTTAATTAACCACTTATAACTTCAGTATGCAAACACATATGGTTTCTATAACGGGAAACACCCGTAACAAACTACTATTATTTCATCTGTTCTGCTCCAAAGGTGATACCAAAATTTAAGCCTCAACGAGTTTTCACCAACCACTCGCTCTCTAAATTCAGCATTAAAATAGGCGTGTCCTTTGTTCAAACGCATTTATAAAGCATAATCGCTTTAAGATATAATATAATAAATGAATAATTGTTGTCAAGATTTAAAAAGATATTTCTAAAACATTAGCCACTCAGAATTAAACCCAAACGCATTATTGACTTTTTCTAATAAATATAGTAAAATAACTGAAGTTTAAAGCAAATTTTAAGGAGAAACATATTATGCCTGAAATCACATCTGATAACATAACACTTAAAGATCCTTTTCTTGAATATTCAAAATATGGTGAACAAAAAACCACAATAACAAGCATTATGGGTTTTAATAATTTCGACCCTCGAAATCCAAAATTTGGAGGAGACCCTGAGATTGCAGACACAGTTTTAAAACTAAACAGCGCCCTTTTTATCCAACCATATGAAATCACAACTGACACCGATGGCGAATCAAAAGTTAACCATAAATTTATGTTTACTCATGTCCTTGTTAATGCAGAAAAGAAAACAGATAATTCTTATCTTCTTCCTGATGGCAAAGTTGTAGTAGTAAACGATTATTCTGAAGTAATTCTTGTTGAATCAAACAAAGATTTAGTAGAAACTATTGCTCATTTAGCAAACGATGCAAATGTTACTGATATAAACATTGACACCATGTACGATGAATTGCAAGAAGTCGCTAGTCACTACGCTTCTGACGAACCAACTGCGTAAAAATTTTCATTAAAATAATGTAAAACAATAATCAAAAAAAAGACAACTAACAAACATACTTGTTTAATTATTAGTTGTCTTTTTATTTACTCAATAAAATTGCTTTTTCTTTTACATATAGTTATCTAAAATTTTGTTGATATCCATAATATCACCAACAGATATAATACCTATTGGACTTTCAAGCAAACTGCCAGATTTGGTTATAATAATTATTAATAATTTTCTATTTTCTGAGAATAAATTTAAAACTTTATCTAAAGTTATTTTTTCATCAGCAATTGTGTAATAATTATCATTCATCATATACTTCAAAGCTTCTTCAATTGTAACTTTTTGAACATAAGACTCAATATCAACTTTTTCATATATTTTTTGACCCAAAATTTTTGTTATCTTTGTTGCATTTGCAACTCCAATAAGCATTCCATCTTTATAAATTGGCAAATTAGAAACGCTATTTTGATAAATAAATTTCATAACTTCAGCCAAAGTGCAATCATGATCCATTTTATGGAAATTTTTATTGCACACAGTTTCAACTGCCAAAGGTGGCGTGCAAATTAAATCTGCAATTTTTTCATAATTTTCAACAACATCTAAATGTGGTTCTGCAATAACCCTACCATCTTCTGAATTATGAACAATTGCATTTCTAAGCCTACCATAATCAATCAAATCATCTTCATATTTTCTAACGATCTCATTAGTTCTCGACGCTCTTTTAATCGCCTCGGTGTAACTAATTGACCTTCTCATATCTTCTTGAGCTCTTAAAGCATTATCTATTCTATTATAAGCATTAATAAATCTCTTAGCATTATTTGCGCTAGTATTCTCCATGAAATACACTCC
>JAZUCB010000260.1:0-5271 GCA_045638985.1 Clostridia bacterium | reverse complement strand
TCCGACTTTAAATAAAACAATAAAAAACTCTAACATGAAATCATGTTAAAGTTTTTTGATGTCTTTATATTTGAAACCAGTTCTTCTAAAAGCTCCAATTATCAACTATTTTTCTTATCGAATCTTTATAAGTTAATTTACTTACGTCATCAGCAAGAACAACAGGAATTTCTGCAATAACAAAGTTATTATCAGTTACTATTATTTCTCCAACAACGTCACCTTTTTTCATTGGTGCTTTAATTTTATCAACTAACTCATAGTGCACTTCAACCTCGCAATCTTGGCCTTTTTCACAAATTGCATAGTAATCTTGATTAGCGCAAATGTTAGCACTTCCCACCTTTCCACTTGTTACTTTAATTGTTTGATCTAAAACTTGATCCTTAAACAAAATTTGCTTGTTATAATAATTTGCAAAACCATAAGAATATAACTCAACAGAATCTTCAAACCTATCATTTGCTTTTTCCCCACCTAACACAACAGCCATTAATTTCATTCCATCTTTCATTGCAGAACTTGCAAGGCAATAACCAGACTCATCAACATAACCAGTTTTTCCATTCAAGCAATAATCATAATATCTCACCAAACGATTTGTGTTAACCAGTTCTGTTTCCCTGCCAGATGGGTGAACAAGCTTATCCATCCAAATATGGCAATCTTCATTATACAACTCATACTTGCTAACTTCTTTTAAAACTTGCAATGTGTCTTTTGCAGTGCTATACTGCCCCGTTGTAAATAAACCAGTTGCATTTTCATATAAAGTGTTTATCATTCCCAATTCTTTTGCTTTTTCATTCATTCTTTGAACAAACAAAGTTTCATTTCCACTAACGCCTTCAGCCAAAACTATTGCACTATCGTTTGCTGATGCCACTATAACACTTTTTAATAAATCCCTAACTGAATATTCGCAACCAGCATCTAAAAATGCTTGACTGCCCTCAACAGAGCACGCATATTCAGATGCTCTTAGCTTTTGGTCTAAATCTAAATTGCCTGCTTCAATCTCTTCTAAAACAATTAATGATGTCATTAATTTGCAAATGCTTGCAACTGGAGTTTTGACGTTTTCGTTATTTGCAACTAAAACTTTATTACTATCTGGATGAAATAAAATAAAATTTTTAGAGTTAATATTATTGACCATTGAATTATTTTCAACAGCGTAAACATTAACAGCATTGCCAAACATTAAAATAATTAATAAGCAAAAACTAAAAAAACAAACACTTTTTCTCATTTTTCTCTCCTATTCTTACTTTTATTTTGAGAAATACAAAAAAAAATATGCACATCATTGTGCACATTTTTTTAATCTGGCCAATTAGAAATATACATTAAATATAACTCAACAGGAGAAATTGATTCTTTTGCTTCATTATAATACTCAAAATTAACTTGGAAAAAATTAGAATCAGCGTTAAACACGGCATTAGTTCCAGGAAGAGCATTTCCATGTTCATCCATTTTACCAACCACATTAAACACAGAACTTTGAACTTTTAATTTTGCATTATTATTAAATAAATCATCAAGCCAACTATCATAGTAAAAATAATCTTCGTTTAATTTGCCATTTTTAAATACACTTATACCTTTAAAATCGCTTATTTTAACTTTTTTACCATAATGCTCTTCTAAGGCACCTGAAATATTATAACTTGCCAAATCGGTTTGCGGATCATATTTACCTTTTTCAAGTTTTGTTTCAAATTCTGATGTAAAAGCTTCCGACTTACCATTTTCTTCATCATATGAAGAATTTTTAACATAATCATCAAATGGTACTTCAACCCCATCAATGTTAACATAGAACTTAGTTTTAACAACAACAGAAGATGAGTTATTATTTTTTAAGCCTATGTTCATGCTACCTATCCCAAATTCTTCACAATTATACCAACTGGCAACGTCATCACTTAATTCTTTCCTAAAATCTTCAATCATCTTTTTATTCATTCTAGGAATAAAAATCAAACTTACTAACTTTTTAGGATCATCTAACACTGGCGTCGGATTATCAAGAGAAGAACCTCCAACTATTGTTCCAGTTTCTTCGTCCCATTTACCATTAATCTTATCTGAGATTTTGCTTAATTTAAGCACCTCAACGTTTATTCTTGGCAACATATCAACATATAGTTTAAATATTGTTGATGTTGTTCCATTATAGTTACCATTTTCATCAACTTTTTGAATCCCTTCAGTTGTCATTGTTAATGCAACATTAATAATAGTTTGAAGATTCAATTCATACGCTTTAAAATAATGTAAATTAATATTTGATGTAAATTGATCAGTTTTGTTTGTTGTTGTCATAATCATTGGAGAGTTTTGAAAATATGTTTGATATAAATTATTATCAAAACCAATTACACTAGTACCAATAATTTTGTCTAAAACATACTTTCTTATTTGTGTAATATCATATTCAGTGAACCCTAAGTGATCAATATGCTCTAAATTGGTTTCAAATGAAGAAGAATTATCACCTTCAGAAACCAAGATTTTGGATATTTCAAGCTTCAAACTATCAACATTCAACGCTGGTGCATTAAGCCAAGTGTATGCTGAATTAATGTTTTCAGTGAATTCACCTTCTTGACCATTACCATTCTCATCTGCAGTCTTTTTTACTTCATATAAATATCCACCCACCATAGCGTTTCTATAGTTTAATTGTTGCTGAACAATTGTTGAATCCAAACCAGCGATTATTAACTGGCATTTAGGGCAATTTACATTTAAATAACTACCACTATACCCACAACCTCTTGTATGATCAGCCCCCAATATATTAGATGCAGTTATTGTTGTTGGATAATCTGTTAATTGCTTACTACCACTTCTTGAATCCCCATATAATTCTTTTAACGCAAACACTAGATGTTCTGAAAAGGCTGTTATTTGCCTTCTCAACAAGTCTTTAAATGTCATTGTTGTTTGCGATATTTCATCATAGAACTCACCCTCTGGAGTTGCGTCTGTTAAAACTAAAAGTGATTCATAGTAATCATCAATATCTGAAGATTTAGGGCTTCCGTAATCTTTTGAGGTGTCACTGCCATCAGACCCACCTGATCCACCTGAACCACCAGAACCGCCATAACCACCACTCATGCTCAACCCCGTACACGACGCAAAAAACAACGGGCAAAACATAACCATTATTAAACAAACAATAATTGTAAGTTTAAATTTTCTCATTTTTTCTCCTATTTAACATTACTTAGTTTTTTCAAAAATTCAACTAATAACAATTTTAGGTTTTCTTTATTGTTTTCAACCGTTTCCATCATTGCTTCACGGCTTAATCTATCTTTTGATAACCCTGCAGCCTTATTTGTTATGCAAGTTAAACAAAGCACCTTCATACCAAAATATCTAGCTTTTGTTATTTCTGCCACCGTGCTACAACCAATCATATCAGCACCAATCATTGAAAACATTTTAACTTCTGACTCTGTTTCATATGTTGGACCTAAAACTTGAACATAAACGCCTTCTTTAATTGTTATATTGTTTTCAGTGCCAACTTTCTTAATCATTTGAATGAATTTTTCATCATATGGTTTACTCATATCAACATATAACGATAAATCATCTGTTGGAACAACGCCAACTAATGGATTAATTGATGTGAAGTTAACATGATTTTTAAACACAACAATATCTCCAGCATTAAAAGTTTTATTAATGCCTCCAGAAGAATTCGTTATAACAACATTTTCAACTCCCAACTCATGCATTATATCTATTGGTAAAACAACATCTCTAACGTCATATCCTTCATATAAATGAAGTCTTCCGTGCATAACGCAAACATATTGGCCATTAACATAACCAAACACAAATCTTCCTTCATTGCTAGTATCAGCTGGCATTCCTTTTAACGCTTTGTAAGGAATAACTATTGGATTTTGAACCATATTTAAAATTTCTCTCCAACCACTTCCTAAAATCATAAACACGTCAACATTATCTTCTATTTTACTTCTTATTTGCTTAGCAATATTTTTAGCTTTATCTTTCATGATTTTCTCCTGTAAATATTATTTTAAATTTTTAAAAATTGATTCACCTTTCTTAATTCCATAGTAATCTAATAAACTGTTTGAAAGTGAATTAAAACCATTAATTGTTCCCAAATTAACTCCGCCTTCAAATTGCTTTGAATAAACTAATAGAGGAACAAATTCTCTGCTATGATCAGTGCTTTCTGTGGTTGGATCACAACCATGATCTGCTGTTATAATCAACAAATCTTTTTCACCTAAAGTTTTAATTATGCTTGGAATATTTTTATCAATAGCTTCTATGCATTTAGCATACCCCTCAACATCATTTCTATGCCCATAAAGCATATCAGTATCAATCAAATTAATAAACATAAAGCCATTAAAACCTCTTTTTGATATCTCAACAGCTTTTTTAATTGATTCTTCATTATTGTGGGTGTGATATGATTCAGTTAAACCTCTAAACGCAAAAATGTCTTCAATTTTACCAATTCCAATTGAATCTAAGTTATTGTTTTTAAATATGTCTAAAACCGAATCTTTTGGTGGATCTAAAGAAAAATCCTTTCTATCAGGCAATCTATAGAAGTTTCCAGTCTCACCTGCAAACGGCCTTGCAATAACCCTTCCTACTGCATACTTTCCAACCATTTCCTTTCTAACAATTTCGCAAACTTCATATAATTTTTCAAGTGGAATAACAGAAGTGTGAGCTGCAATTTGCAAAACAGAATCAGCCGAAGTATATAAAATTAATTCTCCAGTTTCTAAGTGTTTTTCACCCAACTCCTGAATTAATGCTGTTCCACTTCCAACGTTGTTAAACATAAATTTAAAGCCAGTTTTTTCTTCAAGTTTTTCAACTAGTTTTTTAGGAAATCCATTTGGAAAAGTTGGAAAAGGTTTCTTCAAAACAATTCCAGCAATTTCCCAATGTCCAGTTGTTGTGTCTTTTCCGGCACTTAATTCTCTAATTCTTCCAAAAGAGCCTATTAATTCTTTAGATTTTTCAAGTTTTAATCCATCTATATTAAACAAACCCAATTTTTTAAAATTAGGCAATTCCATTTTCCTTTTTAAATAAAGATTTTGAAATGTGTTGCTTCCTTGATCATTATACAAACAAGAATCTTCACACTCGCCAATTCCAAAACCATCAATAACAAACAAAAGTGTTTTCATACTACCCCCATTATAAATTTAGTATATTATAAATAATTAAATATTCCAAATTAAAATC
>JAZUCB010000259.1:0-5785 GCA_045638985.1 Clostridia bacterium | reverse complement strand
ATAAGTAAAACAAATTACTTATGATTTTTTATTAATTTAAAAATTATTATTTTGCATTATTGATTGCAGCTTGAGCAGCAGCTAATCTAGCAATTGGAACTCTGAATGGAGAACAGCTTACATAGTTTAAACCAATGCAGTGAGCGAAGTTAACACTTGATGGATCACCACCATGTTCACCACAGATACCACATTTTAAGTTAGATTTAACGCCTCTACCTAACTTCATAGCATTTTTCATTAAGAAACCAACACCGCTTTCGTCAATTCTTGCGAATGGATCTTGATCAAAAATACCACGAGAATAGTATTCTTTTAAGAATTTACCAGCATCATCTCTACTGAATCCATATGTCATTTGAGTTAAGTCGTTTGTTCCAAATGAGAAGAAATCAGCTTCTTCAGCGATTTGATCAGCTAAAATTGCAGCTCTTGGAATTTCAATCATTGTTCCGATTGTGTAATCAACTTTAACACCAGCTTCCTCAATAAGTTTGTTAGCAGTTTCAATAATAACATTTTTAACAAATTTTAATTCTTTAACATCGCCAACAAGTGGAACCATGATTTCAGGATGCACTTCAAGACCCTCTTTAATGCAATCAATAGCAGCACCAATAACAGCTTCTGTTTGCATTTTAGCAAGTTCTGGAATAACGATTGCTAAACGGCAACCACGGAATCCCATCATTGGGTTGAATTCTTTTAAATCCTCAATAATTCCATGAAGTTGTTCAACACTAATATTTAATTCACCAGCTAAGTTGTTAATATCCTCTTCTTTTGTTGGAAGGAATTCATGAAGTGGTGGATCAATATATCTAATAGTCATTGGACGGCCTTCTAATGCTTTAAACATTTTATAGAAGTCGCCTTTTTGCATTGGAAGAAGTTTTGCCAATGCTTTTTCTCTTGCTTCAGCAGTTGGAGCAACAATCATTTCTCTGATAGCTTTAATTCTATCTTTTTCAAAGAACATGTGTTCAGTTCTGCACAAACCAATACCAACAGCTCCTAATTCAATAGCTCTCTTAGCATCTGTTTCTGTGTCTGCATTTGCTCTAACTTGTAATTTAGCAAATTCATCAACCCAAGACATAATTGTTGCAAAATCACCTGTGATTTTTGCAGCTTCTGTTTCGATTTTTTCACCGTAAACATTACCAGTTGAACCATCGATACTAATATATTCGCCTCTTTTGAATTCTTTTCCATTTAATGTGATAACGCCATTAGCTTCATCAACTTTTAAACCAGAACATCCAGCAACGCATGCTGTTCCCATACCACGAGCAACAACGGCAGCGTGAGATGTCATACCACCAGTTGCAGTTAAAACACCTTTAGCAACAGCCATACCTTGAATATCTTCAGGGCTTGTTTCATTTCTTACTAAGATAGTTGGGATTTTCTTTTCGTCGAATTTTAATGCTTCGTCTTGATTTAAAGAAATAACACCACAACCAGCACCTGGGCTAGCTGGAAGACCTTTAGCAACAGGTTTAGCTTGTTTAATTGCTTCAGCAACAAATGTTGGGTGAAGCAATCCATCTAAACTTCTAGGATCGATTTTTAATAATGCTTCTTTTTTAGAAATTTTATTTTCATTAACTAAATCGATAGCGATTCTTAAAGCTGCAGGAGCAGTTCTTTTTCCGTTTCTTGTTTGAAGCATATAAAGTTTACCTTTTTCAATTGTAAACTCCATGTCTTGCATATCTTTATAGAAATTCTCTAATTTTTCGCAAATTTCTTTAAATTGACGATAAACGTCTGGATTTTGATTTTCAAGATCTTTAATTGGGCTTGGAGTTCTAATACCAGCAACAACGTCTTCACCTTGTGCATTCATTAAGTATTCACCAAACACTTGATTTTCACCAGTTGCAGGGTTTCTTGTGAACGCAACACCTGTTCCAGAATCATCACCCATGTTTCCGAATACCATGCATTGAACGTTAACAGCAGTTCCCCAAGCACTTGGGATATCATTCATTCTTCTATAAGTAATAGCTCTTTCATTGTTCCAGCTTCTGAATACTGCTTTAACAGCTTCCATAAGTTGTTCCATTGGATCTTGAGGGAAATCAACATTTTTGAATTTTTTATAAACAGCTTTGAAGTTTTTAACTAATTCAACTAAATCTTCAGCAGTTAAGTCTGTGTCTTTAGTGTAGCCTTTAGCTTCTTTAATTTTATCCATTTCTTCTTCAAAGTTAAGTCTATCAATTTCCATAACAACGTCTGAGAACATTTGAATAAATCTTCTATAGCTATCGTATGCAAATCTTCTGTTTCCAGTTAATTCAGCTAAACCTTCAACAACTTTATCGTTAATACCAAGGTTAAGGATTGTATCCATCATACCAGGCATACTAGCGCGAGCACCAGATCTAACAGAAACTAATAATGGATTTTTTACATCCCCTAGAGTTTTACCTGTGATTTTTTCTGTTTGAGCAAGAGCATCAAAAATTTGCGCTTGAACATCGTTTGAAAGTTTTTCGCCATCATCATAGTATTTGTTACAAGCTTCAGTTGTGATAGTGAAACCTTGTGGAACTGGAAGACCAATCTTAGTCATTTGAGCTAAGTTAGCACCTTTACCACCCAACAAATCTCTCATTGTGGCATCGCCTTCTTTAAATAAATAAACGTATTTTTTAGCCATTTGTTTTCTCCTATTATTTTTTTAACAATAATTATTATATATTTAACCTATTAATTTTGCAAGTATTAAATTAATATTTCTTTCAATTTTTAGCATATTACAATCTTAAATTACACATATTTTTCACATCATATCAATATCAAAAACAGTTTTTAGTTTTTTTTCAATTAACGCCTTAATTTGCGTTAAAACTTCCACCTGAATTTTAATGGTGTTCACCTTCTTTAACTCGGTTGATGATATCAATTTTAAATAAGCAAACTCCTGCTTAGACAAGTAAATATCTGACTCATTGTTTGAGCATTGCATGCAAACAACTCCGCCAGATTTAAAATCAAGATACACGTCATTAACAAAAGCTTTTCCACACCTCGAACAGCACGAAAAATCAACACCATAACCACTCATGTTTAAAAAATCCATATAAAACTTAACTAATATCAAATCTTTTTCACCAGATTCATACACTATCATTTTTAAAGCATTAATTAAACTTAAAAAAAGTTTTTCATTTATTAAACCAGCTTTAAAAACAATATTAACAAGTTTTAGAAGTTTTGTTGCACAAAGCATCAAATCATAATCGGTTGTTAATTCATAAAACGTGTCTATAATTGAACAAGAAACAACCGTGTAATGTTCACCCGTTTTGGTTAAAACCCACTCACCAAAGCAAAATGGTTGGCCTGCATATTTTAGTTTTGCTTTAGCACTCTTAACTCCTTTAAGTTTTGCTGTTATTTTTCCAAGTTCAAGAGTAAATAATGTGATCAATTTGTCTTTCTCTAAATAATCCTTAGAATTTAAAACTATTCCGTTAACTTTAAAATCTTCCATTAATCACCCTGCTTTATATCGTAACCCAATTCTTTAACATAATTGTTCAAATCACGCCAATCTTCTCTAACTTTAACAAAAAGCTTTAAATCAACTTGCTTATCAACTAACTTTTCGATATCTACTCTACTTTTAATTCCAATCTCTTTGATTTTTGATCCACTTTTACCTATAATAATTTGCTTATGGCTCTGTTTTTCGCAAACAATATCTGCCTTAATTTCAACAATATTTTTCTTTTCATGAAATTCAACTATATCAATTGCAACCCCATGAGGAATTTCATCTTGTAAAAGCCATAACATTTTCTCACGAATGATTTCAGAGGCAATAAACTTAACAGATTTATCAGTGTAAACATCTTCATCAAAATATCTAACACCCTCTGGCAAATACTGTTTAATTTTCTCAACCAAAACTTCAATGTTCTTATTTTTAAACGAAGATAAAGGAATTATATCTTTAATATTTTTCAAGTCGTTAAACTGAGTTAATTGAGGATATAATTTTTCAAATGTGGTCTCATCAATTTTACTAACAACCAATATTGTTTTAACATTTTCTTTATCAAAAGATTTAACCAATTCAATATCATCACTTCTAAATCTTTTACTGCCATCTATCATTAAAACAACAACGTCAACATCTTTTTTTGCACTCACAATTGATTTTTGCATATATTCATCAAGTTTATTTTTTGATTTGTGCATACCTGGAGTGTCTATAAAAATTATTTGACAATCTTCTTCATTTAATATGCCTAAAATCTTATTTCTTGTTGTTTGAGGTTTCGGCGAAACAATTGCAACCTTTTCCTTAATAATCGTGTTTAATAATGTACTTTTGCCAACATTTGGCTTGCCCAAAATAGCAACAAATCCTGATTTAAAACTCATATATTTCTCCTAAATTACACTATATATTATATAAACAATTACAAATTATTGCAAATTTTATAAAACAAAAAAATAAATAGCCAATTGCTATTTATTTCTTACAATATTTAATGCCTCTAATATTTCTTCTTCTTTAATTCTCATTGCTTTTTTATCATCTTCTTCAATATGATCATATCCTAACAAATGAAGCAATCCATGAACTGACATATAACACATTTCTCTTTGCAATGTTGTTTGATATTCTTTACTTTGATTTTTAACTTTTTTAACACAAATATAAATATCACCCAACATAACATTACCAGTTTCCATATTATAATCCATTGGGTATTTTTCTTTTGTTAAATTAAGCAAATCAATATTATCAAGTTGTGGAAAAGACAAAACATCAGTAACCTTATTCACATTTCTAAAGTTAGCATTTAATTCTTTTATTTTTTTAGGTGAAACAAAAGCTATATTAACCTCTAATCTAAAATTATTTATTTTTAAAATTTGTTCTGCCTTTTTATAGCATGATTCTATCCAACTTTTAAATTTTTTAGTAAAACATTTATTATTAAAATTAATTTGCATAATCACTCCTTATGTTATATGTGCTTTTTAAATAAACACTAACAATATATCCATCTTCAGCATCAGAAACAACAACATCTTCTTTTTCTATTTCAAATCCTGACGGAATTTTTGCTTTTGCTTTTGCGTAACACTCAGAAATTACTAAATCTTTCTCAGATTCAAAACTTCTTTCTATCTCCACTTCTTCTGTTTCATAGTATATCACTTTTTTAACCTTAATTGGAAGTAAAAATTCAGAAATTATAAATTCTTTCACCTCAACCTCATAATTTTCAAATTTAGATGTGGTTATATTATTTTTAAGCAATTTTCCACCAATAAAAATATTCGTTTGCACATGCTTATTCCCATTTCTTACCTTAATGATTTGTTTTGGTTTATAATATATTTCATTGGTAAACCAAACATCACTCTCAATATTTGCACTTGGTTGACAATTTATAATTTCTCCAGAACCATCTTCCATATAAGCATAAACTAAAACTTGTCCCTTTTTAACCGAATCCCCAATTTTAACATTTGCAGTGCCCGAAAAAACTTGTATGTTTGTTATAAGCATATTATATGGAGCGATTAAATCTGTTTTTAGTTCTTTAGAATCTTCAAGTTTTTCTTTTATGTTTATTATTAATGACGTGCCAACCTTTTTAACGCTAACCAAACTAATATCATCAATTTGTTCTTTTAAATAATCTTCAACTTGTCCACTACTAAATTTGGCTATTCCATATTTTTTAACCCCTAAATCATTTAAAGTTTTTATAACACGCTCCTCAGGTATTGTTGACAATCCTGATAT
>JAZUCB010000258.1:0-1024 GCA_045638985.1 Clostridia bacterium | reverse complement strand
TTTATTTTAAGTTCTCTTCAACAAGTAGTGTTGGTTCTAGTTCATATGGACAAGTGTTTTATTATACTAATAGTTTAGATTATGCAAATGCTCTTGAGAAAAAAATAATAAATGTTGTCTCTAAGCTACAAGGTGCTGGTGATGTTACTGCTATGCTAACATTAGAATCATCGTTAGAAATTGTTTATGCAGAATCGACTAATGAGAAAAACAATTCAACTATTTCTGGAGGTTCAACAACAACATCATCAAATTCATCCTCTGAAACAATTGTTATAAAAAATAATGGTGAAAATTCACCTCTCGTGGTTAAGGAGATTTTGCCTAAGATTAAAGGTGTTGTTATTGTTTGTGATGGTGCAAAAGATGTTAAATTAAAAATGGAGATTGTTCAAGCGGTTAAGGCTTTGTTAGGAATACCAAGTGATAATATTCAAGTGTTATATTAAAAGGAGATAAGAATGAGTAAGAAAAAAAGAATTTTAATTATTTCATGTTTTTGTTTGTTGTTATTAATAACTGGAATTGCAAATATTGTTCTTAATAATGCTGTTCAGGCAGAAACCGAATCTGCGTTGGTTTCTTCAACAACATATGCAAGCTTTTTTGAAAGTTATAGAACTGATAGAGTGAGTACAAGAAATCAAGAAGTTCAATATTTAGACGCAATTATTGCAAGTGCAAATAGCAGTGCTGAGGCAAAAACTAATGCTGAAAGTGAAAAAACCAAATTAATGAAATTGATGGAAATGGAATTGGCTTTAGAGGGTATTATTAAAGCAAAAGGTTTTGAAGATGCGATTATTTCTGCGTTAACATCAAACATTTCAGTTATAGTGAAAAAAGCAGAGTTAACAACTGCTGAAGTGGCTCAAATTGTTGAGGTTATAACAAGCCAAACTGATTATACATTAGATAATATTAAAATTATTCCAGTTGAATAAGATTAAAAACATAATTAATTAGTTGTGATTAATTATGTTTTTTTATTTTATTTTAAATTAAATTATTTTTAATAATTGAT
>JAZUCB010000257.1:0-7364 GCA_045638985.1 Clostridia bacterium | reverse complement strand
ATCAACGATTTCAAACTCTCAAAAACAGTTAGAATGAGAATGAATACTCTTTACAATAATCCTTCAGAAGTTGAACTGTTATTTGAACAACGTGTTAACGAGTTACAAAATTGAGTGATTTTTTTTTTAATTTGATTATATAATATAAAGGTATGGAAAAAAGCATTAAGGTTATAACAGTTAATAGAAAAGCCAATTTTGATTATGAAGTTCTGAATAAATATGAGGCTGGCATTATGCTAGTTGGTTCAGAAATTAAATCGGTTAAGGCTGGGAATTGCAACTTAAAAGATTCCTTTATTTCAATATCGTCGCAAAATGAAGTGTTTTTGAAAAATGCTTTTATTAAGCGTTTTGAGTTTGATACTTTAGATAAGAGCGATGAAAAAAAAGATAGAAAGTTGTTGCTTAATAAAAATGAAATATTAAAAATTCATTCAAAAGTTAAGGAAAAGGGTTTAACTTTAGTGCCATTGAAGATGTATTTCTCGGGCAAACATGTTAAGGTTGAAATTGCATTGGTTAGGGGAAAACACACATACGATAAAAAACAATCTTTAAAAGAAAAAGATATTAAAAGAGAAACTGAAAGGGCAATAAGAAATAGAGCTTAAAAGCCCAACATATGGGGATGAAATGGTTTCGACGGATTGCGTTTGAGCTTACCCAAGCACGTGGTAGAATTCGGCTACCTAAAAACGATAAACTTTAAATTTAAATGCAGAAAATAAAACTGTTTTAGCTGCTGCTTAGTGCATTGAGCTACGCAAATCTTAATTTCTTCTATTGGTTAGGAATTTGTGTCATATAAATAGAATATACTGCATTTTAGTTTGCGAAAATGCAATGAATTTTAGCAAAACCGTTTATTAAAGCGAGTTAAGCACGTTTTAATAAATTAAATTTATGCTTAACTAAACGTGTAGAAAGGTAAGTGGTAACCTTTTCGGAAGTGGGTTCAACTCCCACCATCTCCACCAAACTAAAATAATCCGAACATTTTGTTTGGGTTATTTTTGTTTGTACTCTTCTCTTTTAGTTTTTCGTTTTTCACTTTTCACTATTTTATTGGATTATTTTAGAGTGAAGAACTAAGAGTGAAGAGTGAAAAGTTATGGTTGATTTAGTGAATTTCTAATTATTCGTTGAAGTGGTATTGTTGTATTGTGGTATTGTGGTATTGTTGTATTGTTGTATTATTTGATATTTATTCTTATATTTGATAATATACTAAATAAAGGGAGAGTTAAAATGAAAACACCATTAAGATATCAGATAACTGAGTTTGATTGCGGAAGCGTTAGTTTAATTAATTGCATTGCTTATTTGTTTGAGAGGGAAGAAATACCAGCAGAGTTAGTTAAAGCGATTAGCTCTTATACTCTTGATTGCTATGATGAGCATGGTAACTTGGGACAAAAAGGAACTAGCAGAGAGGCTGTTAGATATTTATCGAGATGGATTACTGATTTTAGCAATAGTAAAGATTTTGGATTGAGGTGCGAATATTTAACTGGGGCAGAAGTTGATTTTAATAAAATTAAGCACTGTGTTGATAATGGTGGTTGCGTTAATCTAAGAACTTATCAGGGTTGCGAACATTATGTTACAATAACTGATGTTGATGAAAACTTTGTTTATATTTTTGATCCATATTTTTATTCTGATAAGCACTATAAAAACAATAATAGTGTGTTTTTTGAAGATTGCCCATTTAAATATAATCGCAGGGTTACTATTGAAAGATTTTTAAGTGAGCGAAAATGGGAAAATGCGTTGGGTCCAATAAATCAAAGAGAAGTGGTGTTGTTTTTTAAAGTAAAGTAAAAAGATTAAAAGTTATTAATTTAAAAGGTTGTTTAAATTTTAAATATATAAACAATCTTTTTTTTTGTTCATATAAAATAAGATATGGTTTTAAATTGATAATAAATACTTAAATAAAATTTGATTTTTCATAGCGTTTATTTATGACAATTAAGTTTGTTTTAGCTTAAAAAATGGGTATTGAAAATTGAAATTTAATATGGTATAATTTCGATATGTGGGAAAGAAATTTAGATTTAAATAACATTTTATTTCATGGATTGGAACCTTATCACACTATGAAAAGAGAACAAAGGGCTTTAGAGAAGTTGGAGAGCGTTTTTCAGTGTGGTGCGATTTTGAGCAGAAGTGGTCAACTTAGCCAACTTGATTTAGATACGCATGAGTTTATGAAGAGATATTTTGATAATAAATTTATGCTTAATTGGAATGGTAGTGAATATATTTCCATTTGCACAAAAACAAGCAAAGTGAAAGTTGGTGATTCTGGCGCTTATAATACTTATGTTGCGGGAAATAATGCAATAAGTATTGCGTTATCAGAAAAGATTATGGATGTTGTTGATAACAGTAGGCTTAATTTAATGGATGGAGAGTTGCAAGTTAAGAATTCAATTCCTCTGGATGAATATATGGTTGGAGTAATTTGCGGTGGCAAATCATTTAAAGAGTTGAATGGTGAAGTTGAGTGGGGTAGAAAAATATGCGCAACTGAACAAGAACTAAAAGACTATTTGCCTCACACATTAGAATGGAATCAAGATAATATAGTTGATTCTGTTGGTAATTTGCTTTGCAAATATGGATATGATAATATTCCAATAATATCGTCGCGTGATGGGTTTGAGATTGTTAAGTTTCAAGATGCGATTGGTGAGTTGGGCTTGTAAAAAGTAAAATGAATTATTAAATTATATACTAGTTAAATGTGTTGTTTTTGAAGTTTATGAGGTTGTTTTTTTGTTAAAGTTTTCGATGTTCAAAAGGTGGAAATATATAATGGGTGAAAGAAGTTTAGATTTAAATAGTGTTTTATTTCATGGGCTGGAGCCGGTTGAAGCTGAACAAAGAACTGAAAAAGCTTTAGAAAAGTTAGAGAGTGTTTTACAAATAGGAGCAATTTTAAGTAGAAATGAGCAATTAAAGCGATTTGATATGGAAACCCATAAATTTTTAGATAAATATACTAAAGAGAATTTTTGGAGAAACTGGAATGGAAAAGATCATGTTTCGATTTGTAAAAAGCAGGGTAAAGATAAGTCGGAGTGTGAAAGTGGTGGATTTTTTTTCTATGTTGCTGGCGATGGTGGAATAAGCATTGCATTATCTCAAGACGTTTTTAAGTTGGTTGACTCAAACAGAAGATTATTAATGGATGGAGAATTGCAGGTTAAAGATTCAATTCCTCTTGAATATATGGTTGGAATTTTGTTCGGTGGAAGGTCGTTTAAAGAAGTAAATGATTATGTTAAAGCAGGGGAAAAAGGTGATATAACACAAGAAGATATAAAAGAACATTTTCCTCAAGATTTAGTTGAAAAACAAGATGGAATTGTAAGATCTATTAGGGGATTGCTTTGCAAATATGGATATGACAATATTCCAATTTATTCATCTCGCGATGGGTTTGAAATTGGAAATGTTAAAGATGTTATGGAAGAAATGGGGTTATAAAAAGTTATAAATGAATAGATTAGCAGTTGATGTGGTTTTGTGATTTGCTTTTTAGCATTTTAAAGTTAGGAATAAGAAAATGAGTGAAAGAAATATAGATTTAAATAGTGTTTTATTTCATGGGTTAGAATCAATTCATAACATACAAAGAGAGCAAAGGGCTTTGGAAAAGTTGGAGTGCATTTTGCAGAGTGGAGCGATTTTGAGCAGAAGTGGTCAACTTAGCCAACTAGATTTGAATACACATGAATTTTTAAATGAATATTTTTACAATAAGTTTAGTGCAAATTGGAACGGCAGTGAATATATTTCAATTTGCAAAAAAGCAATCGGCGGAATTGATAGTCTTAGTTATAGAACGTATGTTGGAGGAAATAATGGAGTTGGGATTGCTTTATCGGAAGATGTTTTGACGTTGGTTGACTCAAACAGAAGATTATTAATGGATGGCGAGTTTCAAGTTAAAGATGCAATTCCACTTGATCATATGGTTGCTATTGTTTGTGGGGGAAAATCTTTTAAAGAGCTAAATAGTGATATTGAATATTATGGAAGAGAGTTGTGTTTAACAAATTGTGAGATTAAAAAGCAGTTGTCGCTAATACAGTCTGCAAGGTGGGTAGGTTTTCATAACTCAATAGGTGAATTGCTTTACAAATATGGTTATGATGATATTCCAATAATATCCTCGCAGGATGGGTTTGAAATTGGAAATGTTAAAGATGTGATGGATGAAATGGGGTTATAAAAAGGGTGGTAACAAAACATGGATGATTTAATAATTAAAAACACGCTAAAGAAAGATTTTGTGAATTATTTAAAAGATAAGTTTAAAAATTTTGGTAAAAAACAAACATTGGCTGAATTTATTAAAAGTGGATTAGAAAAGGCTGGTGGAGATTATGAAGTTGCAACAAAAAGATTTGCTGAAATGGTTAAGGTTGCAAATGATCCAAAAACATTTGGACTTGACTTAAATTTGTTTAGAGTGGTTGAAGCTAATAAAGATTTTTTTAGTGAGAATAAGATTAAATTTAGCCCTTTAGATAGAACTGACGTTAATGCTTGTTTTTATGAAAAAGAGGAAAAGAATGGATTGGGTAATCATAGAGGTGTTACCATATTTAATTTTGATACTGACACAACGTGCATGTATTTTGGCAGAAGAATGAACGATGGCGCTAAACATGCTAATAATGCGGCTTTTTATTTTGAGAAAGATTTTGTTTTATTTATTCAAAATGATAAAATGCAATATGATGAAATTCCTTTAGCTGGAACGGGAAATTATGTGTGTTTTGGATTTGATAAAAATAATGATATAAATAAAATTAGTTACAGAAAAATGAGCATGCCGAGGCTTGGAATATGGGATGATGAATATTCTTGCGAATATCAAAAGCAAGGTGATAGTTATTCTTTGCTTAAAAAAATAAATCTAACAAAAGGCGAAGAAGAATCTTTATTTGAGAATAATGAAGTTTTTCAATTAACTGATGGTTCTGAAATGGATTGTGAGTAAATTATTATTACTAAATAAATTAAACATTTAATAAATCAATAAATTATATGTGTGAATAATTAAACAATGGTATTAATAGTGTAATGCAAACAAATTGCAAAACCGATTTCTATTGAAAGTGTTATTAATGTTAAAAGTTTATTTGGGGCTTTTAGATGATTTTCTAAAAAAACAATAAGTAAAAGGTACAAGATTATTAATCTTGTACCTTTATTTTTTTAAGTTTAATTTTACTTTTTTAAGTTTTTTTACATGTTTGGATTGTCTGTTGGAATATTATTTAATTGGCTTGAGTTAGTAGGGTTATCAAAAATTGGATTATTTTTTTGTTCTTCCACGTGTTTTAATAATCCTTCTATGTAAGGATCTTCAAAAATTTCACTCATTTTAACAGTATGGCATAAGTTGATAATTGATAGATCTTTTTCATCGCAAACTCCATTAAAAAGCATTGCAACAAAATAATCACTAAGCATAGCATGGCAAGGCCCGTTGTTTTTAGATGAAATTTCAAATCGAGAATAATCACCCAAAAAATCATGTTTTGCGCCTGCAAAATTATAATCATCAACTGGTTTATTTATAAGTTCCATATAATATTTTAGCATTCTTAATTGCTGAGGTTCAGAAATTTTTGAAATAAAATCGCATTTGTTTTCCATAATTTTCTCCTTGATGATTGGTTTAAATTTAAAACTGCTAAATTGTGATTATTAATCTTTTCGATTTTCTTAAAAGTTTTTTTATAATCCCATATCGGTGAAATCGCAAGGAGCGAAATCAGGCTTAAAATCAGAAGGTGCAGAAGACTCGTTTGCTTGATTTTGTTCAGCTAGATTTGCTTCATATTCTTCTTTAACGTGGTTTAATAAAATCATGTTTTTTGCGTTTTTATCGCCTTGAAATTGTTCTTGAGCTGAAGTGAACCATGAGTCTCCAAATTTTTCTAACATGTAAGTAAAGTAAGAATCTAATTTTGTTTTGTCGGGGTCGCCAACTAAAATGCCGTAGTCGTGAAGTACTAAGCTATTATCAATATTATCGTTAATGCAATCAGATCTGTGATCCCAAGTGGTCATGTGAAGAAATCCATCGTATTTAAAAAATTCATGGCCCATGTTTCCTTTGTTTGGATATAATTCAAAATTTAATCTTTCTGCTAATTCATAATTATCTTTTTCTTTTAGGGTTTTTAAAAATTCTATCATAGTTAATTCCACCTTTTTGTTTGATTTTTATTTGAGTGTTTTTTAGTTTAAATTCAATTATTCCATGCAATAAGCATCGGTTGATAAATCTAATTGAGCAAGTGTTTTATCATATGCTTCGCTTACTTCATCTGGGTAAACAGATACTCTGCCAGAAAGTTCGCGAGTTTTATCAAGTTCGTTAAAGAATGGTTGAAGATATGGAAGCTTTTCAAACATATCACTTGAATTTACGTTTAGTATTCCGTTATAATCTGCGCTAAATAAACTTAAAGATTCTAGAGTTGTTGTTAAGTGTTTTGAGTTTATAAAGTTGATTTTATCGAAATATGTTTTTGCAGTGGTATCCATAATTGCAACATAAGATGTTTTGCGTTTATGAATTGGGGATTCTATAATAAAGCAAGAATATTGTGTTGTTTCTTCTTTGTTTTTATTTTCTTGCTGGGTTACAATATCTGAAATTGCAGTTGCTAAAGCGTTATTCAGATGAAATTTGCCAGCGTGTTCAAAATTACTCATAAAATTCTCCTTAAAATGAATTAACAAACATTTCCACCAGTATTAGAAAATCATTAAAGGTTGATTGGAGTTTGTTCAAGAAATATTATATAGTAATATTTTTAAAAGTCAATACCTGTTGTGTCAAAAAAATAGTGTAATTTTAATATGCGATTTTTGTTTTTGGGTGGGTGTGATGTAAAGGGGTTGAGTGTAAAAAAAATTTTTGAACCGATTTTTGGAATTCATACTTTGGAAGGTGTTATTTGTTTGGGTTGATTAAAAAATGGCATACTAACATTAAGTATTAATGTTAGTTAAGAGGTTGGTGGTGGGTAGGGATTGGTTAGATTTTGTGGTTGATGATTTTGCCTATTTTAATTAATACTTTATATATATAAAATATTAGCCCGGCAATGGATTGACGTAAGAAAAATTTTATACGGCAATTTATTGCCAGCATGTCGGTAATGGATTGCCGACAATAGATTATTATGATATTAATTAAAATTAAAATTTATTTGCGTAAGCGCGTGCGCGCGAGTGAGATTTTAAATATAATTTAATATTTGGATTTTTAGTTTGGCAATTCTTAATGAGAGGTGAGATGGTATATATAACATGAAAAAACT
>JAZUCB010000256.1:0-2269 GCA_045638985.1 Clostridia bacterium | reverse complement strand
AAATTTAATGAAGTACTTAAATTTTTTTTTATTTATTATAAAATTAACCATATATATGCTATAATTAAAAGTGGTATATATGGAATTTATTGAAATCTCGATGGATAACATTTTAGAAGCAACTGATGCTCAAATGAAAATTTTCGAGCCAAAAGAATGCGCATATCTATGTTATTTGCAACACATTCAAAACAATGATCCCCCTTATTATATTGCGAAGGATAACGGAAATATTGTTGGAATAACCGGAATATATATTGAACCTTTCGATCCAGAAACTGCTTGGCTTGGCTGGTTCGGCGTTATTAAAGAATATAGAAACAAGGGCTACGGAACAAAAATATTAAATGATACAATTAATATTGCAAAACAAAATGGTTATAAATATTTTCGCTTATATACCGATATTGATAATAAAACTGCTCATGGATTATACAATAAAATTATGGATTTTAGCGAAGAATATGTTGAGCCTGATTTTAAGGTTTTAATATTTAGCAAAAGCTTATGCAACTCACCTTGCCCAAAACTTAATAATAAATTTATTAATTTGGCTTCAAAAGACAAAGAACAAGACAACGGTTATAATCTATATAAAATAGAAAAAGCAAAACAATTCAAAGGGAGAAATTAATGAATTATAAATTTTTAAGCGTTGATTTTCAAAACGATTTTGCCCATCCTAAAGGTAAGTGGTTTAATGGAGGAAAAAGTATTAAATTTGTTAACACAAAATTAATTCCGTTTTTAAAGCAAAATCAATTAAAAGTTAGCGAAATAATTTCTGATTATAGAGCACCTAGACTTAAAGGATTTGGGATTGGATGCATTCCGGGCGAGTTTGGATTTGAATCAATTCTACCAGATGAAGTTAAAGAAAAACCTATTTGGGTTAAATGCATGAACAGCCCAACATGGATAAGGAAAAATTGTGGTATTAAAAATAAAAAACCCTCTTTTCCATTTCAAGACACTAAAAGTTTTGATAAATGGCTAATAAAACAATTTGGAAAGCCAACTGAAGATTTAACGATAATTTTATTTGGATTAACACTTGATTGTTGCGTTTTGGCAACTGCTCAAGAGCTTAGATTTCGTGGATATAATTTTAAAATCTTAATTGAAGCCACTGACGTTATGCCAAATAAAAACCAAGATGAAATTAAGAAACAAATAGTTTATGGTGAAGTTTTAAATCACTGGCTTAATTTTATAGCTTTTGATGAAGTAAAAAAAATATTTGAAACTAAAGAATAAAATTCTGGAAAAATTATGGAACATATTGATTATAGTAAATTTAAAATAATAGATTATAATAAAAGCTATGCTGACTTAATCGACAACATGGAAATTAATCAATGGGGTGTTTGGGGAGAAGAATCAATTGATGAATTCGTTGACGAAAATGAAATTATTAGAGTTGCATTATACAACAATGAATTTGCTGGCGTTGCATATGGAAATATAGAAGATTCAAATTGTTTTTGGATCGACGTAATTTGTTTAGTTCCAAAATTTCAAAAATGTGGGTTTGGAACATTGATTCTAAACGATATAATTAAAACTGCAAAAAATAGATTTAAAATTAAAAAAATTAAAACCGAATCAGTTTATGTTAATGGCCATAGCAATTCGAAAAAATTACTTGAAAATAGGGGTTTTAAAGTTTATAAAACCTCAGAAAAAGGCTATTGGGGCAAATTATATCCTGATGTGTTTTGCACTGAATGTTCCCATTGCCCTTGCGAATGCACAACATTGTTTTATGAATTAGAATTATAATTACAGTTATATTTAAAAATACCAACAAAAATATTTCCAAATTAATATATCCACGGTTAACTAAGTAAACCCGTGGATATTTTTTTAATCTTCAGCTATTGCATTTGCCATTGAATTTTTAATACTAAGTAAAGTTTCAATTTAGAAAAATAAACCCAATTATTTTTGGGTTTTAAATTATTATTTTTAATTTAATATATTTATTAACTCATTGTAATCATCACCCTTCTCACACACAATATCAAAATTGCGTTTTAACTCATCAACGGGAAATTCCAACGTTTCAAATCCAACAGTTAAAACATTTTCATGTAAAGTTTTGTCCACCATCTTTAAATCGGTAACTTGATCACCCAGCAATAAAACATTGCTTCTTTTTTGCAATTTGGCTAAAACTTCTTTAGGCAATGAAACCTCGTTTTTATTTAAACTATGAATAATGTTGCTATCAACACCATTTGCAACACCATCTTTAAAAATAATTTTG
>JAZUCB010000255.1:0-3973 GCA_045638985.1 Clostridia bacterium | reverse complement strand
TTTTTCGATTTTCTATGTTAAATTTAACTTAATGGTTTAATATTTATTAAACACATCAAAAATATAAGGAGAAAAAAACAATGGCTAAAACTTCAAGTTTAACTAAAAAACTTGCTTTAACCATCTCAAGTATTGTGCTTTGCGTTGTGTTAATTGGTGTTGTGGTTTACGCTGCATTATCTCAAAACGTTAACTTAACTAACACAATCACAGTTTCAACTGGTGGTCAAGCAAAATCAATCGTAACTGTTTACGAACAATCAATCGCTGGAACAGGCGCAGTTGCTGCACTTCCAACAGAACCATCATGGGGAGATGCAATCTTAACTAAAGATGAGAACACAGATTCAGCTAACAAAGCATTAACTCCAATCGTGTTCAGCTATGCTGAAGGAAAAAATGTTTATGCTTATAAAATAACAGTTCAAAGCAAATCTGAAGGCACAGTTAAAGTTGTTATTAACTCAGACACTGAATCAAACACAGAAATTGATGTTTATGCTGGTAAAGATTATGCTACATTAGCTAAATTAGAAAACACAAAAGGTGTTGCTTTTGAAGAAGCTGGTGTTGCAACAGATGCTACTATCACATACTACATCGTTGTTTGCACAAACACAGCATTAGAAAGCATGACAGCTGCAGGACAACAAAATTTCAATATTACAATTAATGTAATTTCTGAAACAGCTCCTCAAGCATAAATCTTAATAATTTAAGGGTTTAATATGAAAATTTTTGAATTAAAAAACCCAAATGAAAGCAAAGAGCAATCTTTGCTTTTTAAAATAATTAATATTGGGTTATATTGTTTATTAATTCCATCTTTAATATTCTTTTTTGCAATGGCAGTTTCATTTCTTGTTACTAAAAACAAAACTGGAATTCCAATGTTTTTAAACTACGCCGTTCTAACCATTTCTTCAGGAAGTATGGTTGATAGAGGTTTTGAAATTGGCGAGCAAATTTTAGTTAAAAAAGTTGCGATAGAATCTTTAGAAGTTGGCGACTATATTGCATTCTTCGATTATGTTGATCCTAAATGCCAAGAACCACAAAATGTTACAACAAATTTAAAGCCAAACGCAAAAGCATTAACATCAAGAAGAATATTCCACGAAATAATTGAAATATTCACCGATGCTAATGGCGAAAGGTGGTTTAGAACTAAAGGTTCAAATAACGCGCTTCCTGATGGAAATATTATTTATGAAAACTATGTTATAGGTAAATATCAAAATTCATCACAAACTTTTAATGGCTTTCTTGATTTTATATTTTCATTAAAAGGTGCAATTGTTTTCGTTATTGTGCCTTGCGGAATTATTCTTTGCAAAGATTCCTACACTCTTGCTTGCATAATTGTTGATATTGTTAGGCGAAGAAAGAGAACACTTAAAAACAAATTTGATGTTGTTAAGCAAAGCGACGCTCAAAATGGCGAACTTGTTAAAAAAGGAAAACAAAAACGAAGAAGAATCAATATTTCAATCAATTTATTTAAAAGAAAGAAAGATAAAACAATTGATGAAGAATCATTAAAAAATAGCTTCTATGAAGCAACTTTTGAAGAAACCCCAGACTACACCTCACCTGAGGCTTTCACTCCAACGGTGAGCATAGCGCAGGTTTCAGAAGAAGAAAAATCTAACGAAACTCAAAATGAATCAATTGAAGAAAAGCAAGAAACTTCAAAAGAATCTAATAAAAAAAATTTAGATAATCTTATTAATAAAATTTCTAAAAAAGATTTAAATGAAACTCACGCTGAAGCAAACGTTTCTTCAAGCGAAATTGAAAATAAAGAGGAATAAATCAAACCCAATAAATTAAAAAAATAAAAAATGGAGAAAAACTTCTCCATTTTTTTTGCGTTAAACCAAACATATTAATCAACTAAACTAAAAATTAAGTCCGCCTATTGGGCTAAATAACTAATATATTAATCAAATCAATAAATTTTGAAAATTTTAACTTAATTTATTTTTCTGATTTCGCACTTTTTCTAGTTGTTTTCTTTTCAACTATTTTTTCATTTTTAGAATTTTCTTTAAGCGCATTTAGCTCAGCCAACTTTTCATTTGCTTGCACATCTTCTTTTGATGTGTTTTTTGAAGTGTGTTTTAAAAGCTTAAGGCTTTTCTTTTCTGAATGCATAATAAATCCTTGACCATATGCTTCTTTAACCAAAGATGAAAACATAAATGAGTTAGGATCAATTTTTTTAACAATATTTTTTAATTGCATAATCTGGCTTCTTCTAACAATAACCAAAAGCATATCTTTGTTGTTTTTGGTATACATTCCTTCGCAGTTTATATTAGTAACACCCCTGCCAATTTTGGTCATAATTTCATCTGCCATTTCTACCTTTTTATCGGTTAAAATGTAATATGCTCTAAGAGATTTAACACCATCAACAAATATATCGGCAACCTTGCTGCAAATAAATATTGTGATCAAAGCAAAAAGTGGCAAAACCAAACTTTGATATGCAATAGCACTGCAAACCACAACGAATCCATCAACAGCCAAAACTATTTGCCCAGCAGTTATTGTTGGGAAGAATTTATTCATAACAACGGCAACCATATCACTACCGCCAGTTGAGCCATTGAATCTGAAAACCAAACCCATTCCAGCACCCATTAAAACGCCACCGTAAATTGCATAAAGAATATAAACGCCCACTCCAGATAAAGTTGATGCTTCGCTTTCAAATTGAGTTATAACGGTTGAAATAAAACTCATTTTTGAAATCACTTCAACGAATAGTGAATATGTTAAAATTCCAACTGCAACTCTAAGCCCAAATCTAACACCTAAGCTTTTAACTGCGAATATGAATATAACTGCGTTTAGAATAATATACCAAAGCGAAACGGTTATAAAAGTGAACCCGATTTTTTCAAGCAAGTGATAAATTATTTGAGCCAAACCCATAAACCCGCCCGGAACAATGTTGTGTGGTGTTAAAAATAATGTGTAGCCAAAAGCCATAACAAACGTGCCCAAAGTTATTCCAAAGCATTCAATAATAAACTTAATTATTTCTTTTTTATTTATTTCTTTCATTTGTTTTAACCTTCTTAAATAATGTTAAAATCATTATAATCTAATGCAATAAAAAAACCAATTAAATAACAAAAATTTAATAAATAAATATTAAACTTTTTTATTACTAATTGGTTAATTTTATATTTGATTATTTAATGGTTTTTAAACATTAATAACGCATAATTAATTGCTCATTAATATTGGAAAAAACAATCACGATTGCATATTACAAATAAAATCAAACATTAATTAAATAGTTTTTGTCAATATGTGTTTGTTGTTAAAATCTACACACCCACAAGCACAATCACACTAGTTTAAAACAACGTTAAACAATCTATTCACCATCTTCAATTTTCAACAGCACTGCACCTTGCACCGCTTCGCAAAGCGGGCAAGTTTCCCAAGGGGTTTTGCCATATGCTTCATATCCGCAATCCCCACACTTCCATTTAACACTTTCAGGTTTTTTATAAATAGTTTTATTTTTCATTTGCTCATAAAGTTGGCTAAAAAGTTTCATATGGCAAGTTTCAACCTGAATAATATTTTCAAATAATTTTGCAACATCTTCAAACCCTTCTTCCAAAGCAGTTTGCATATATTCAGGGTAAACCCTTGTTGCTTCAATTTCTTCATCATCCATAGCCAATCTTAAATTTTCTAGAAGATCCCATTTTTCTTTAAAAGGGTAACCTGAAGCAATATCAATATTTTTAATATAATCTTCGCTTGCTTTTTGAATGAAAGTGTAAATCATTCGTGCGTGATTAAACTCATTAAAAACAACTTTATCAATCAACTCTGCCAAAGCCTTATAACCTTCATTTCTTGCTCCATATTCAATAAACTTATACCTAACATGGTCTTGACATTCCCCTGCATAAGCCTTTGCTAAATTCTTTAATGTTTTGCT
>JAZUCB010000254.1:0-2210 GCA_045638985.1 Clostridia bacterium | reverse complement strand
ATCAATAAATTTAATCAAATTATTCACCATTGACCTATGCTTATGAGGAATAAACCCATTTTCATCAATGAAATTTTTATGATAAAAAACATCGTCAACAAATAAAACCCCACCCTTGTTTAACAAATTTTTTAAAATTGGCAAATATTTAAATTGCTGACCTTTAGGACCATCAAGAAATATGAAATCAAATTTTTCATTGCTTTTCTCTAAGTTTTTAATATGATTCATTGCATCATCGCAACTAGCTTTCACCCTGCTATGCAAACTCAACTTTTCGAAGTTATTTAGGGCTAAATTGAATCTTTCTACACTTAACTCAACCGTGTTTAATTCAGCATTTTCTAGTGTTGTTAAAATTAAAATTCCAGAATAACCTATTGCAGTTCCAATCTCTAAAACCTTTTTAGGCTGATTAGCAATTAACTTCTCACGCAAAAAAAGTGCTGTGTTATCCAGCATAATTGGAACAACATTTTCTTTGGCATATTGCCTTATATCATTTATGATTTTATTATTAAAAAAGTCCATACAACACCCCATTAAAAAGTAGAAAGCAATCACTTTCTACTTTTCACATAACATTGATAATTTATTTAATCTATTAATAACTTCTTCAACTCCTAATGTTGAGATTATATCAAACAAATCAGGAGAATTTTTTCTTAAAGTTAATGCAAGTCTAATTATTTCGCAAACTGTTGCAGTGTTTCCTTTAAAAGCTTCTGGATTTTGTTTATATAATTTATTATCAGTTGCAAAGCCCAATTTTTCTGCCATAGCTTTAATATCGTTAAACCAATCTTGCTTTTCAGCATATTCTTTAATAACATTTTTATATTCATCTAAAACCAATTTAACATCATCTAAATTTAAGTTTTCAACCTCATAATCTTCAAGTGATTGAGGGTTAAAATATGGATTGAATAAGAAACCTAAATAATGTTTAATTTCTGCCCATTTTGCCACGTCTTTTCGTGGTTTTGCAGAGTACCTATCGATTGCAAAAACTTTAATACAATATTCTTTATTTTCGTTTAAATATGAATATAATTCTTCGTCAAATTCTTTTGCCCAATTAAGTGCATTTTCATAAACTTCTTCTGCTGTCATTTTAGAAATGATGTTTTTAGAAATATCATTTAATTTAACCAAATCAAATATTGGGCTTCCAGCAGTTATATCATTAACGCCAAACTTAAACTCTTCCCAGCTAAGATTTGGATTTTCTGCTCTCCATTTTTCAAACCCAGAATTAACAATATTCAACAAATATTCCAAAACGCTAACAATTGGATATCCCTCTTTAAAGTAATATCTCATATCTGCTTCTTCATCTAATCTTTTGCTAATTTTTCTTCTGTTTCCAGTTTGAGAATCAATTTTGCAAATTAATGGGTTATGGCAATATGTTGTTGGAATAAACCCAAGTGCTTCAAAAAGTTCAACATGAGATGGAGTGCTACTTATATACTCCTCTCCTCTAACAACAATTGTTGTTCCCATTAAAGTATCATCAACAGCGTGTGCAAAAGCATATGGAGGAATGCCATCATTTTTCAATATAACAAAATCTTTTGCATTAGCTTTTGCTTCAATTTCACCCTTAATTAAATCTTTAAACTTAATTCTTTGAGTGCCATCATTTTTTGTTTTTAGCCTTATTGCAAATTTTTCTCCATTTGCCAAATGCTTCTCAACTTCTTCTAAAGTTAAATTTCTGCAAGGATCATACTCTTTTTCATCAGATTCTTGCCACTTTGTTTCTCTTAGTTTTAAAACATCTTCTTTTCCTTCTGTTTTTTTGCAGAAACAAGGGAAAGCCTTACCAATTGAAACTAAATATTTTGCAAAAGTTTGATAAATTTCTGTTCTTTGGCTTTGAACATATGGGCCATATTCACCAATATCTTTTCCATCAAGAGTTTGATATTCATTAAATTTCAAATTAAACCTATCTAAAATTTCATAAATAACTGCTTGAGCATCTTTCTTTTCTCTTTTCGAATCGGTGTCTTCAATTCTTAGCATCATAACACCATCAGTTACCCTTGTTAAGTTATAGCTAATAAACATTTGGAAAAAGTTTCCAATATGCATATAACCTGTTGGGCTTGGAGCATATCTTGAAACAACTTGCCCTTCTTTTAATTGCCTTTTAGGATATTTATTGAAATAGAATTCTGGTGTTTTATTTATATTTGGAAATA
>JAZUCB010000253.1:0-2735 GCA_045638985.1 Clostridia bacterium | reverse complement strand
TAACAAACTCTAATTTGAACCCACATTTTTCATAAAATTTGGGAGCTTGAAACTCATTAGTGCATGTGTTTATATTATTAAATCCACAATTACTATAATATTTTTCAACAGTTAAAATTAAGCCTGTGCCTATATCTTTTCCTCGAAATTTTTCATCAACCACCAATTCATCAATATAAACCTCAGAAAAGAAAGTGGCACCAGAAATTGCTCCAATTATTTTATCCCCATCTTTAGCCACAAATGTGAATGGAGTGAAATTGCAAACAACACTATTCTTTTTTTCATGTTTAACTTGTTCTTTTTCAACCCAAGCCTCAATTCTATCATTAGATTCAACCTTAACAAAATCCATTAATCTTACTCCAAAGTACATATTTTTATAAATACAATTTATTTGTTATTAATAAGCCGCATATGAATTTCATTATCTATTTTTCCTTTACCTTGAACAACAAACCCAACTTTTTCATAACAATGGATTGCTCTTAAATTAAAATCAAAAACATAAAGATCTAAATAATCAAACTTTAATTCACCAAACACATAATCAACAACACGCTTAATAGCCTCTTGACCATAATGTTTATTTTGTTCACTTGCAGTTATAACAATACCTAAATCTCCACAATTACTGGTTACATTCATAATTTCAATATTTCCAATAAAATTTTCTGATTCTTTATCAATCATAGAAAATATTACTGCATTTTCATTTAACTTGCTATTAATCCACTCCAATTCTTGCTCTAAGGTGTAAGTTCTTGTTTTAGTACTAATACATTTTTGAATTTCAACATCATTCACCATTTTTAAATAATCATTAACTAATTTATCAGTTAGTTTAATAAAGTAAATCCTGTTACTTTCAAAAACAATTTCATAATTCATAATATCACCTCTCTTAATTAATAATATTTTTAAAAACAACATCAATTTCGTGCAAAGCAGGCTCTTCAAATTTTGATATTACCTTTAGCATCAACCCTTCATCAACATAAAAAGAACAACCACCTTTTCCATTCAATATTAACTCATTTCTTTTTTTAATATTTTCTTGCCAACTTTTTAAATCAATATCAACATAATGCCATTCATAACTTATTTTATTGTCTTTAAAAAACTGCGTTATTTCTTTTCTTGATTTTTTAGACCAAAAGCCCCAATCTAAAATAACATTACAACCAGCCTTAGCAATCTCAACGGCTTTTTTCCTTAAATAATTATTAACCTTGCATGCGAAAGCATCATAATTTTCGCCCTGCTCATTATTAGTTAAATCAAAAGTTACCTCATCAGTTGATAAAATAACTGCATTTTCTTTTTCTTTAATAATATTTGCATAATAACTTTTTCCAGAACAAATTTTACCACATATTAATATTACTTTACTCATTAATTATCTTACCTTAATTTATTATTAAACAAAAAAATCCCATCTTCAAACTTGCAATTATTTTTAGTATATTCTTCTATTGTTTTTTTCCAAAATAAATATGCTTTTTCACTATTATATGAAGGTTTAACCTCCCAATTACCTGGAAAGAGATTAAAAAGTTTAAAAGCAACATTTTTACCAATTCCATTTCTTCTATATTTAGGAATCACCAAAAATTCAGCAATGCTATGACCCTTCTCAAATTTTTGCATATAATCATTAATCATAGCAAAACCTAACAGTTTTTTAGTTTCTTTATCCTTAATAAAATAAGCATTTCTATTATTATCAGTAAAATACAAATCAAAATATTTATATTCATATATTGCTTCATCATTCATTTCATTTAGGTCTGTTTCACTTTCTTCAGACAATGTGTACTGCAACAACCTATATAAAATTTCTTTATCTTTTAAATCTTTAACTAGTTCTATTTCCATTATTACCACCTCAAAATATAATCCCATCCTGGTTGCCAAGCGCCGGTTTTTCTCCAATCGTTTTTAATAACAGTTTCCCAAGTTTCCTTATTTAACAACACATTTAATGCTAATTGAGGAGCCCTATGTGCAACAATTGCAATCGATTTTCCTTTAAAATCTTCTTTTATGTAATTAATAAAATCACTAATTCTAAGCTCAACATCCAATAAACTTTCACCATTCGGAAATTGATTATAAATAAAATTTTCGTAAACAACAAAACTTTTATTTAAACCATCATAATCACCATAATTACATTCTCTTAATCTTTTATCGGCAACTTTTTTTATATTAGGAAAAGCCAATTCAGCAGATTTCATTGATCTTTTTAAATCAGATGTAAAAACAATATCAAATTTATCTCCTCTTTCAGAACTAACTTTTCCTAAATTTAAAGCCTGCTCTATTCCTAACTCATTTAATTCAACATCTTTCCAACCACTGCATAGCTTGTCAGAGTTGTCAAACGTTGTCCCATGAACAAAATATGTAATTTTTGTTTCCATAAATAACCTCTTAATTTTTGCAAGATAATTTCAGTAAAATAATTTAATAAAAAAATTATTTTCTTTTATCTATTACCTCAACAACTTCACCTAAATACATTCTATGGGCTGGCTCTTTCGCATAAAATCTTTCTATTTCACTTTGAGGAACACAGTTATTATTAATGTTCTTAACATCTAAATCTTGAAAAAACATTTTTTTGCAAACAATAGTTAAATTTGCTTCATTAAAAGAAATAGCATTATCCAAAACATTAGGAGTTAAATTTGTTAGTGCAAGTTTATTTACATCTCTACCAGATTTTGAAC
>JAZUCB010000252.1:0-5675 GCA_045638985.1 Clostridia bacterium | reverse complement strand
TTATTATTACTGATGAAGTTGATTATTTGAAAAGTTATAATCAAACGATGAATTTTGTTGAGTTTTATGAGGGTGGTGAATATCTTATTAAATTTAATAGTGAAAGGTTTGATGGTGAAATTGACTTCTATTTAAATGTTGCATAATGCAAATTCGATATGAAAGAAAAGTGATTATAAAAAAACTTGAGTGATCTCAAGTTTTTTTGTTTTGTTATGGGGTTAAGCATGTTTTTATTTGTGTATTAAGGGTAAATTAGTTGTGATTGAACAAAATTTGGTTGTTTTTAAAGGTGGGAAGAGAAGAGAAAATATAATTTTACAATATTTGCTAAAAATATATATATAAATATATTATATTAAATGGTTTGACAAACAAACTGGCTGAATTATATAATTTAGTAAATTGATGTGTTAATAATGCGATTAAAAATTTGAGGAATGGAAAATGAGATTTTTAAAGATATTTGGAATTAGCGTTGCTGTGATATTTGGCCTTTTAGGAGTGGCTGTTGGTATTGCTGCGCTTACTGGTGCGTTTAGTCAAAAACCGATTCATATTTCTGCCATCTATTTTGAAGAACAAGTTGCTGGTGGTGGAGAAGGCGCTGAAGGATCAGAGGGTTCTGAGGTAACAACGCAAAAAGTTCAATCTGTTTATGATATTATTCAAATGGAAAAATCATACATAGTTAAATATGAACCGGCTTCGGCTAATGATCTTGAGTTAACTGTTTCAGTTGAAGGTGACAAAACTATTTTTGAAAATATTCCATCAAAAATAGTTGCAGGAAAACCATTTACTTTGAAACCAGTTGTTAAAGATGGGTTTAATGTTTCTGGATCTGTGTGTTTGAAAATATCGAATCCTTATTGCAGTGTTGATTGTTTATTATATGTTGCAGTTGATGTTTTGGCTGAAGAAAAACTTCAAGTTAATGCTTCAACCTTTAAGGATTGCTTCACTTTTGAAACAAATAAAAATGAAGAATATTTAGAAACTCAAAGTTCTGGAATAACTCAAACCACTGGAGTTGCCACTTCAACTTCAAACACAACATTTAACTTTGTTAATTCAACTCCAAAAACAATTTGGGTTAATTCTATTTACACAAATGTTTTAGATATTGACACTGGAGGAGTTTTCCCTGCAGGAACAAATGCACAAGTTTCCAATTTGTTTAGAGAAATTTCTTTTGAGTTGGTTAGAGGTAAAGTTGGTCAATCATCTTTAGACTCAATAGTTCCTAAAAGTTTTGTTGCGTTAAGTAGTGAATATGTTAAAAATCAATATGGCTATATGTTAAATATTGCGCCAACCACATTAAATGAATATAAACAATTTGATATAAAAGTTCAAATGCATAGAACTTATGAAATTCAAAAAGCGTTTAAAGATGGTGGTTTTAATGCTTTTAGGGAATATGCAAAAGAAATATATTCTGATCAATATTTGAATCCAACTGATAATGATTGGTATAATTTGCAAAATAAGTTGAGTAAAAATCCTGCTTATATAGATTTATGTGAAAATTATTACAACTTCTTAAATAAATATAGAAGATATTTTGTTACAGGCAATTTAGAAGGAAATATTGTTAACGATATTCTAGAAAACACAAAAAGCAAAACTGATATAAAAAATATTATTAAAACTTTAGATGCTGTTTTTATTACTCAATATCAAACAATTAGAATTCTAGATGTTGACGTTGAATCTTTCACAATAGATTATTTAAATGATTGGAGTTTTAATGTTTTTGAGGAAAAATCAATTTCAATTGAAGAAATTGTTGGTGGGGGGATTTCTGATAACGCGTTAAACTTCCAACTTAAAGCAACCAACACTCAAACAAATTTATCTGCAGCAGAAATAACTGCTATTTTAGAGAATTTAAAAAGAAGTTTTACTATTGAAGTTTATGTTAAAAACACAACTGACACTAATAAAAATAAAACAATGGGGTTGGTTGGGGCTTTTGAAGGTGATGGAATTGTTAGAAAAATAGGCGATCAACAATTGATTGCTAGTGATTATAACGATTATTCGGCTGATCAAAACTTCTTATCTGTTAAAAAAGATATTGAAAATAAGGCGTGGACATTTACTGCAAATGTTCCTTCAATTGAAGAATCAGAGAAAGAAAAGATTGAATTTGAAATATTATTGGCTTTTAGAATTGACACAACATCACTAAAAGGCGAACAAATTTCATTTTATAATTTTGTTCCAGTTAATATTTATAAAACTAATGTTGATGGCAGATTAACAGTTGAATCGAATAATGTGATGTATATTAATGATGCAACTATTCACACTGAGTTTGCTAGCAATACTCAACAAATTAGTTTTAGTGGAATAAACAATTTGCCTGGTAAAAATATTTCAGTTTCTAATGATTTGGAATACACAACCATTAAACTATTTGCAGATGTTGAATCTGTTAAAGTGTTGGGTGAGGAGTTAAATAAAATTGAACTTAGTGAAGATGTTTTGGCAACTAGATTTAGTTTTCAAAACGCTGATAAAAATGCTGAGCTTTATAAAAATGCAAATGGTGATAACCTAGAGGGTTATGAACTTGGCACTATTAGAGTTGACGAAAATGGAAATTGGAATTTTGTTGATATTAAAGCAATTAATGCGTGCACTAGTGAGCCTTTGAAATTATTTGCTGTGTTGCTTTTCACAGATAAAGATGGAAATGCTATTGATAGAAATGGAAACAAAATTGATGTGAGTGGCTCTGAGGTTACTTATGTTGTTTGTGAAGTTTCTGATATGGATGAGATTATTATTAAAGCAACAATTGATAATTTCTACTTCTATACTCCAATAACCATGGAAGATAGCGAAAAAGAAGGGTATTCTGCGGCATATTTAATTCCTAATAATTCAACAGGAAAGATTGATGTTTATAAAAAATACGATGTGTTGTTAAGAAATAATAGAAATAACATTTATTCTTCTGAATACACATTGCTAAAAATGATAACTGGAACTGCTTATGAGTATGTTTATGTTGCATTTGATGAATTAGGAAAACCAAAATCTGGAAGCGATTCAGAAATTAAAATTGATGGTGAAAATGTTACATATAACTTTGCATTTAATAATAAAGAAAAAGAGTTAGAGAAAAAATCAGCTCAAAATAATTACAACGAAAAAATGGTTGAATTGCTAGCTAAAAACCCAATTGAAAATTTATTTGAAGTGACTATTAATGGGGTTAATTTAACTCCTGAACAAATTGCAGAATATGTTTCTATTGAAGTTTCAGAAGTTATGCATGGTGAGTTTTTGGTTGGTGTTAAGATAAGTTTAATGCCAAAGAAAGAATGTGTTGGCCAAATTAAATTATCTAGTAAATATAATACTCCACTCTCTCAAAATGAACGTTTAAAATTTGGAGTTATGAGTTTTGTTGTTAATTCGGTTGAATTAACTAACATAAATGCGTATGCATCTGGCAGTTTTGTTGATGTTTTTGAAGAAGGCGTTGTTCCTGAGTTTAATTTTAATGGGGTTTATAATTTTGCAACCGAAGACACTATTAAAAATAAAGAAACTGTTTATTTTAGAGAAAATGAGGCAGAGCAGGGAGTTACTCCAGCAGAAATTCCAAATGGTGTTATTCCTTATTGCTTCAGAGAGGATTTGAGCTATTTATATGCAAATATTCCAGACGTTGGCAAGCTTAATGCTCATGGTCAAATTGTTAATAGTTCATGCTTTAATGTTCAGCAATATTTGGTTGACACTACTTTATTAGAGAGTTTAGATAGTGTTAAGTTTAACGAGTTAACCGATGAGCAGTATTTAAATTATAAGAATAATATTATTGATGCTTCGGTTAATAGTGTTTCTAAAATCTCTTCTGATGTTATGAGTACTTTTGAGGGTGAAAATCCACAAATTAGGGTGGTTTTCTATTTAAAATCAAATAATTCTGAAGAGGTTTATAAAATTTTTAATCGTGAATTTATTGTTCCTATGAGTTCTGAATGGGAATTAAAATGGTTAGGGTATATAGACACTTTATATGATTATTATCAAATTGTTTTAATTAATAATCAGCTACCATTTAATTCAACATTTATTGCAAAACAAGGACAAAAATTAAATGTTAAAGCATTCTTTGAATATGCTCCAAATTTAATGTTCACAGAACCTGCTTCAACTATCATTAAAGATATGATTTTCAATGTTGAGTTTTTACCAATTTCAGTTTTGCCTAAGGAAGGTGTTTGGACTTCTGTTGATGAATTAGAAAATACATATTCAACTGCATATGTGGCAGGAAATAATTTGGCAATGATGCGATTAGTTCAAGATTCAGGAGTTGATGAAGGTTTTTTTGATATTAACCAAATTATTGATAGAACTGAAAATAAGTTTACTAACAACAACATTTCAATTAGTAGCCCTGCTGAAAGATCGGATTTCTATGAGGTTAAAATAGACAATTCAACAATTGGAGCAACGGGGGTTAACTCTGAAATAGAAATTATTTTAAGTTATTATGATTGCAATGGGTTGAATGAATATACATTTAAAATAACGGTTAATCCTGAAATAACTTACAGTGTTAAAGAATCTGTTTTAAATAAACAAAATGAATATTATTACGATGCTTCTAATTTCCTATTAAACATAATGGCTAGAAATAATAATAGTTTTGAAGTTGATTTAGAAGAATTTATTACTATTTCTAATGGTGGAACGGGCGTGTTAAGTTATTCTTTATACAAAGAAAATGACGCAAGTTTTGCTGAAATTAATGTTGGAAAATCATTAACTAAAGCTGGCGTGTTTGTAAGTGGATTGGTTAATAAAGTTGAAAATTATAATTTAAGAGCCATGTTCACCAAAGATGGTGTTGATTATGTGGTTTATAATATAAAGGTTAGAATTTTTCCAGAATATGATATTGCATTAAAGAATGTTAGATATAGCAATTTATATTATAGTGAGAATTATGCGTTTAGTGAGCACGATTTAACTAACTATTTGGATTATAAAAAATATAATTTTAATAGTGGTGTGTATGATTCAATTGATAGATTGCCTGATGGTTTAGAGGTTGAACTTTCGTTTAGTTTTGATAATGCTATAAGCTATTTAAAAGATTTCACAAAGTCTTATTATAACTACATTAACATTTACAAAATGTATGTTAATGAAATGGGCGAAACAGAAGCTAAAGAAAATTTAGGTGTTAATATTGCTGATGGTAATAAGTTAACATATATTAATTTTGAACAAGAAAATATAGAAGATCAAGCAGATAAAGAAATGGGATTGTTGATTCCTGTTGAAATTGGTTTACCTGGTTTCGATATTGATGGTGCTATTTTGGTTGTGCCTGCGTTCTTATATAATTTGGAGTTTAATGAAGATGGCAGTGGGTTTGATTCATATGAAGAAACTAAACAAAATTGGAGAAATGGAGATTTAGATAAAGAATATGATGTTGCTAATAGAGAATACAATATAAATAATATTGTTTTAGATGCTGGCACTTATCCTTTAGATATATTCTTTAATTATACCTATGATAAGAATTTAGTTGCTGATCAAAGTGATAAATATATTATTGTGGCAAAATATGAAAATGTTAATAATAGTTATTATTCTATTCAAAACAACTCAGAATTAATTATTAAAGAAATTCC
>JAZUCB010000251.1:0-3830 GCA_045638985.1 Clostridia bacterium | reverse complement strand
TAAATCCTGAGTTTAATGAATCTAGAGTTAAAATTTTGCCAATTGTTATTTGTTTACCATCGCCATTAAAGGTTCCTCTAAAAGGGAAGTTCTCACTTCCAAAAGGAGCAAGGCCCGAGTTTCCAGAACTAGAACTAGAGCTATCTTTAACTTTAACAGAATCAGAAATTGAACTTAAATCTAAGTCTTGATTTATTTTAACATTAAAGTAACCACATTCTTGAGTTATTCTCTTTGAAATAAACTTATTTAAAGTTAAATATTCCACTACATTAGTAATTGAATATGTTTCAGTGCCTTGAGCAATTGTTAAATAACCCTCTATAGAAACATCATTATCAGTATCATCAGCCCAATCAGAAAGAGGACCATAATGATTTATAGGCAATGCCCATTGGCCAATTTCATATTTTTTTGATGTTGCATTATATGTCCAAGTTGAAGATTCTTTAGCTAATGCTTCAAATGTTAAAGAACCTGAGCCCTTAGAAGTTGTGGCAGATGATGCCTCCGAATATGCCATAGTTACATTTGCACCAACATTACCAGTAATACTATTAACTTTTCTACTTTCAGCATTAACAACTTCAACAACTTCAGTATCAAGAGGAGTAGGAATATATAATTCACCAACAATTCCTCCAAGATTGCTTCCAACAGATGGAATTAAATTATAGTTTGAAACTTCATATAACGATTTAGCACTATAACCAGCAATACCACCAATATGATGTATATTAGTTTGAGCAACTCCAGGTTGTGTTGATAAATCATTATTATTTTTAGCCCCTCGAATTATAGCAGATGAGTTATATCCAACAATGCCTCCTGCATAGTTATCGATTGTTAGTTTCCCATCATTTTGAACTAAATATAAATTTGAATCATCTGAAGGATCTACCGTTATTGATTCAGCTGAATTATTAACTTTTCCAATAACGCCGATCAAACCACCAACATATTGGCTTGCTGTAATATTTCCACTATTTGTTACCCATGCATAATTTATAGTATATTTATTTGAAACAATTGCAGATGCTACCCTTCCTAATATTTGAACACTTTCTGCATTTCCTGCAATACCACCAACAAATTTTATTCCAGTTATTGCACCAGTGTTTAATATTGATTGATGAGCTATATTCATAACTTGATAGCTAAACGAATTAACTTTTCCAAATAAACCACCAACATATGATGAACCCCTTGTTTGCCTAATTATTGATCCATCAACAACTTGTTCATAAATATATGTTGCCTTTATTGTTGCAGAGCTTGAAATTCCAGAATCACTTGAGTTTGTTTCAACTTTAACATTATTAGCCCAACCAGCAATTCCTCCAACATAGTTAACTTGATTGTTAACTTTAATATAACTAGTTGAACCAAATGTGTGAACACTGTTTAAAGTTGTTAATTCACTATTTTCAAGTTTTCCAAAAATACCACCAACATAGTTTCCATTACCAACAATTATTGCATTAGCTTTTATATTTGAAATTATATGTTCTGAGTTATTAATATAATAACCAACAATACCACCAATATATTGATTAGTAACCGTGTTTTTAACACCAATTAGTTTTGTGCTATTTACAGTTATATTGGAAATTGTTGAATCAACAGATTTTCCAACAACAGTTGCAACATATTTTTCACCTCTAATGATAGAGTTGACAAATGTTAAACCACTAACTTGTGAATTTTCAGCATAACCGATAAATGCTGCAGAATAGTTATTATATTGAGCATTTATTAATTCACCATCTTCATTTCTATAAATTTTTAAGTAGCTATGAGCCATCATATTAGAAATGGTTTTACTATTTCCATTAATAATCCCCTTAAAGGCTAGACTATCAGATGGATCATCATAATTATAACCAATTGCACTCCAAATTTTTCCTTCTAATGCAATATTGTTATTAATTTTAAGTGTTTTTCCACTAAAATCAACTCTACCAATATTAACCATTCTAGCAATCCATGCAAGTTCATATGGAGTTTGAATTTCCATTGTTGAATTGTTATTATAATAATCTCTTTCTGCTTGAGATATTGCTATCTTTCTTGTTAAGAAACCTTCATAATCTTCTTCTGTTGCTAAAGTAGGTTGACCTGACGTTCCTGGAATAATTGCAAAGTCTATCCAATAATCAGCATCGAACATTAATATTGGATATCCATTATTTTGAGATTCAGAACCACTTATCCAAATATCACCGAAACTAAAGCCAGCTAAGCTTGTTGTTGCTTTCAAGTTTCTTTGATCTGCAGATCTTAATGATTCTGGATCTGTTGATTCTTTAGGATATCTATCAGGGTCATAATCGTTATAAACTTTATGAACATATTTATTAAGATCAATTTGGTTTTTTAATTCGTTATCATAATCACTACCACTTTTATCAGCCAATGCTGAGTCATCAATAAACACATCATCATTTAAAGCTCCATCTATTGCATAGAATGAAAGTTCTTCAACCTTTTCCGTTGGATCAATAAATCCTTTTGCAACTTTAATGCTACCGCTTGTGTGCGTTCCAAATAATTCAGCCTCTTTAATTGATATATATGAAGAAGAAATATTGCAAACACCATCAAATTTTCCAGCAAAAGCCCCTTTACTTTCAGAAGTTTCTATTCTAGATTCATTAGCCTTTGCATTTGATCCATCATGATTATTACCATTCGAAACATAAGAATCTGAAATGTGTAATGCTGCATTGGTTGTGTTTATTTTTCCAACAAAACCACCTGCAAAAGTATTTCCATAAATATATTTATTTGAGCTAGCAAATTGATCAAATCTAACATTATATACAATTGTGTTTCCTTGACTATCTGAACCGTTAAATGTTTTAGCATTATTTATTTCTCCAATAACTCCACCAGAGGTTGTTCCTAAAACACCAACTAAACTATCGGAATATTGCATATTAACTGCTAAATTATTAATTGAACCAAATAATCCACCAGCTGTGCTTCCTGCAACATACACATTTTTATTATCGTCACCAGCAAACACATTATACGTTGTTATTTGTTGTGAATTAGTTCCACCTTCAACTTTTGCAATATATGCACCTGCAACTGCATCATTACCATAAGTTATGAAGTTTGAATTAATAATTCTAAAGTTACTTACGCTTAATGTTTCTTCTTTAACACTAACTTCTCCAAACACACCGGCGTAATCTTTTTCAATTACCGACATATTTGTGATTGTTATATCTTCTTTATCAATCGTTGAACCAACTATGCTTGAAATATTTGCATTAATTGGAGTTGAAATTTTTCCTGAGAAATCTAATCCATTATAATTCCCTGCTGCATCTGGCGTAACCACAATTGAAATATTGAAGCTATAATCATTAACTGAGTTATTTCCAACAGCTTGTTTTAAATCTGAATTAGATTCCCTAATATTTTCTAAATTATTTAATATGTAAGAGATTGTTCCAAATTCTGATGCTGCATTAATAGAAATTTCTATTATCGTGTTTCCAGCAGAAATTTGATCTGTTATTAATTGAATAAATGTTTTATAGCCATCTCTTGAATAACTCCATAAAAACTCTTCAGAAACTGCATATTCACGATTTTCTTCAGTTAATGAATAATTTTGAGAATCAATATGTTTATAATACCATCTTCCAAGCCTATCAAAATCTTCTGCAACTAATGAATTACTTGGATAATATTCGTTCAATTCCCATTGAAGAACTGGCATACCATAGTTTAGATATTCTTTTTTAACATCACTTTCTAAACCATCAGTTTTAATTATTGTGAATGTTTCATCAAAATCCAGTTTATATGAATTAGAG
>JAZUCB010000250.1:0-7750 GCA_045638985.1 Clostridia bacterium | reverse complement strand
AATTATGATTACTTATTTAGAAGAATGATTAATATCGTTCCAAAAACAAATGGTGCAGTTGTTGGGCAATTGAATTATAAATTAACTGATAAAATTATTGAAGGTGTTGCTGCTGATAGTTTAAAATTAACAAATATTACTGCTGGAAATGATTTTGGTTATAATATTGAATATGAAGGAAATGTTGACACAACAATAACAATTAAATTTATTATAGATTATAATATTGAGGGAATGGATTTAATTGGGTTGTTCACTAAGCAAGTGGAAATTGCTGTTCATGTTGTTTCAATAAATGATGATATTTTAATTAATGATAGTAAAGATGTTGAATCTTTAGTTGTGTTTAAAGATGGAACGTATGCGAAAAATATTAAGGGAACGAAATTTAACGTTAAAGTAAATGGAATATCTGATTTTGTTAATTCAAACTTAAACGTTTCTTATGGTTTAGTTTTAGATTACGATAAAGAATCAAATAAAACGTCGGTTAATAATTCTGTTAAGTTTTATAGAGAAAACAGTCTTAACGCTGAAACGGTTGGCTTTGTTAATAAAATTGATGAGTTAACAGATAATTACTTAATTAAAAATGGTTCAACTCAATATGTAAACCATATTTTTGATGATATTGATGGGAGAATCGAAACATTAAAGTTAACAGTTGTTTATAAGTTTGATGTTGATCCTCAAGCTGGAAATAGGGGTGAAGGATATTCATCTTATGAGCTTGCCAGCAAAGAAATAACATTAAAATTTGTTTATGTTGAGCAAGTTGAAGAATGGATTGATCTGTCAGAAACTGTTTCTGCTATTGATGTTACAAATAATGAATTCATGACAAAAGGTGTTAGTGTTTTGTCAATGGATGAAATTGAAGGTTTTTCTCTTGTTGATGTGGTTCAACCTTTAGAAGGTCAAAGTTTAACTAAAAATGAAGATGGTGAATATTACGAATTAGGAACAACTGATTATTATTCTTTAAGAGTTTATTTAGACGAACCATATAAATTATATATGGTTGGTGTTGAATATTTAAAAACAGGCAAAACCTCATTAAAGATAAGACTGGCAAATGGTGTTTCTCAAGAGTATGGGGTTGAACTTGTTGTGCCTGTGTCTGTTGCAAATTATGGAAAAGATGGCATTAATGGAATAGATGGTGGACATGTTTCTCACAACAATCAAGGGCAACACAGTGTTTTCCCAATCTCGTTTGAGGAAATATCAGAAAACCCTGTTCTATATGATAGTGTTATTTATAACTTTAAAAACAACATGGTTGATTATGTGGAGTTTGCAGAAAACATAACTCATAATAATGCAGATAAGCAATATGGTGTTGTTGTTGCAAATTATGGTTATGCTTGTGTGTCATCAACATTAGGCAATTCATACATTCCAAATGTTGGCGTTGTGTTAAAAGAAAAATCACAAATTAAATTAAATGTTTCAAACTTCTATTTAGATAAGAGTGGTTTGATTGAGTTGTTTGAAATAACAAATAATTGCGTGATTAGTGTTTCGGGTTATGGAATAAATTACGATAAATCAACTCAAATCATCACATTAACCGATCAGTTAACAACTGAAAATGATTATAGTAAACCAAACATTGTAAACATTGAATATGAAGGATATGTTTATAATGGTGAAGGCGTGTTGGAAAAACAATCGTTTAAGCAACAATATTTTATTTGGGTTTTGAAAAGCTTAGATAGTTTACATATAACTTCAAGCAAATCTGCTGAAGACACAACATTATTTATTCAATCTTCAATTGGGGCTAATGAATCACTTGAATATAAAACTATTTATGAGGGAGAGTTCCAAACTTCGCCTGGAGATTTTAATTTAGGTTCAATGTATTCAATTGATTATTCAAAATCTTATATTTATAGAACTAATTATCAAAGCGTTAATTCTAGCACTGAGGTGTTTAAAACTTTAATTGCATTAAATGAAGAAGATATCAATATAAATTACACAGATTTTATTAGTGTTAGCATAGATGCTACAAATAAAATAAACGTTAGCACTGTTGAAATGTGTAAGAAACAATTAGAAGCTAATGATACATCTGCTTATGGTAGATGGATTATAAATCATAAACAAATATCTGTTGAAGATTACAACGATTCTTCTTTATATGAAAAATATAAATTAATGCAAGAGTTTAGAAACTTAGTGTTTGATGAAGATCTTTTAATAACAATGGTTGTTAAAGCTAGTCAATTTGGAAAGTATGAAGCAACAGATGAAATTACTTTCACAATTAAAAATGCAAAACAATCTGAAAAATTGATATTTGAAAATGTTAAAGATTATGGAGTCTATTTTGAAAATAGAAAAGATTCTAATAAATTTGTTGTTTTAGATAAAATAATAATTCCTGAAGATATTTTAAACACAAATGTTGTTGTGGTTAATAACACAGGACTTGTTGAAGTTAAAAAAGTTCTTAGTTCTTTAAGTGATAGCGAAAAGAATAATAGCAATAACTGGTTAGAAATTTCTAATGGAATAATTGAAAAAGAATATAGTGTTGTTGTTATTGCAAAAGATGGTGCAAAGGGCGAAGCTTATCTTCAATTTGCAATGCAAGATAGTTTTGTTGAGGGAAACATTGAAAACGCTGTTGTTGGATATGGTGCAGGTTTAAGAGTTAAAATTGCAGACGGATCAAAAAGTTATCCATATGAAATTTCTTCAGCAAATTATTATAACGATTATGTTTTAAACGATATTAAAGTAGGAAATAACTATTATTATATTTTGGTTGAAAATATTTCATTAAATGGTGTTGTTAACTTTAAAAACTTGCAATCAATAAATAAGGGTGAGGGTGTTTTCTCTCTTGATGGTAAGTTTGAGTATTACTTCAATGGCGAAAAAGTTGTTAAAAATAGTTCAATTTCTTATAGTTTATCAACTACAGAAATGGGTGATGGAAGAGTTGAAAATATTGGCTTATTCCCAACAATTGAAAATTCAAGTTACTTTAGCAATTTAACTATTGACTTTAAGTTGTCGCACACGATTAACGATTCAAATGTTTCAGAAACCATTAATATTGGTGCAATTGCCGGAGTTATGGAAAATGTTGATATTAAAGATTGCATAATCAATTCAACAATCGAGATATATGTTAACACTGATGAAAACGTTTTTGTTAACGTTGGTGGTGTTGCAGGCTTAATGGGCGAACAATCAAAAATATATTACACCGGAGAAAGAAGCATATTAGCAACAACAGATTGCACTACAACAATGTATATTTCAAATAGAACAGAAGGTGAAAATACTATTAATGCTGGTGGCGTTGTTGGTTTGTTAAACAATCAAAATGAAAGTGCAGGCATAGAAAACATTGAGGTGGTTGCAAATATTCAAAGTTTAAACGCTTCTAGCACTGATGCTTCTGAATTGAATGTTGGTGGTGTTGCTGGTTATGCTAATGAAAGCGTGGTGCAAAAAATTGTTTGCTATCCTGTGTTATATTCATATAGCAACGTTGGTGGCGTTATTGGTAAAGTTTCAAATGGCGTTTATATTGGTGATGTTATTGTTTACTTCCCAAACACTGAAGCTTCAGCAAATAATCAAATTTATGCTAATTTAATTGGTGAAAATGCTATTGGTGGAATTGTTGGTTACGTAGGAGATGCTTCATTAGTTATTTCTCAAACTTATGCTAGAGGATTTAATAAAGTTAATCTTTCATCAGAAGAAAACCAAGGGAATATTTACACAACAAATACTTCAGCCACTGTTGGAGGAATTGTTGGATTTGCTAGCAACTCTGAGGCAGAAATTGTAATACTTAAAAGTTATTTCGATGGAACAATTAAGGCTCCAAAGCTTTCTGGATTTGTTGGTAATGCAAGTGCGTTTGAAGCAACAGTTAGCGGTTCTTTAAGTATTGAAAATTCATATGTTTATGCAACTGTTTATGCAGATGATAACGAAAAAAGCGAAAGCAACTTAGAAACAAGTTACTTTATTATTGATAATGTTAAAAATAATGCAAGTTCATGTGCATTCAATGTTGACAATATTAAAAATTTAAGTGCTGTTATTGATGTTAATGAAATTACTGGATTAACTGATATTGGAACAGGTTTAATTATTGATAACATTAATTGGGCAAAAGATGTAAGACCAAATCCAATTAATGGTGGAAATCCTATAATTATTGTTTTTGAAAATGGAAAATATAGGGCTTTATATGATTTAGTTCCAAAAGCAATTCAAATTGATGTTTTAGCAAACGTGTTTAATGCAAATCAATTTAGCAAACAATATGTTGATTTAGGAAGTTACACACAAAATGATGTTGAAATTAAAAGAGTTATGGTGTTCCATAACAAAACAGTTGATGGAAAAGATAGCCCATCATATTATGCTGTTGGAATTGATGATCAATTTGTGAGTAAATCTCAAGTTGTTCGTATGGCCAATGTTACATTCATTGGAAATGATCAAGAAGTTAATCATGAATTACTTTCAATCTTAACTAATAAAAATGTTAGCATGGTTTCTTCAAACAAAAATGTTTTAACAATAAACACAAACCTAGGAGCGAATGTTTTTGCAACAGTTGCAGAAGGTTTTGCTGTTATAACAGTTTATAGCAAATTAGATAATACTATTAAAGCTCAACTTGAAGTTGTTGTTGCTAGTGGTGTTAGTGGAATTAAAGTTTATAAATCTGAATTAGAAGAAGAAACTGAAAGAGTTCAATTAACCAATTCATATGCTATGGCGAGAATTCCTGTTGCATATGTTGACGACACAAACAGCATTTCAATTGATGTTTTAAATGAATACAAATCTGGATATTCAAACGTTGCAGATGAAGAATATATCACATTTACTGATTATTCAAATCATAGCATGGGTGTTGTTGTTGAAATTCTTGACGCAACAGAAGAACACTCAAATGTTGTTAATGCAACTGTTGAGGTGTTTGGTTCACAATATACCTATGTGGAAGGTGAAGATAATTACTTCATAATCACAAATGTTAATAAAAGTGCAAAAGTGTTTGATATTAAACCAATTGCAACAAATATTTCTGAAATAGGTCAAGTAAGCAGATTTGCGTTTAAGGTTACTCCATTCCTTGTTTTAGATAACATTATTGGAACGGTTAACACTATTGAGCAACCTTATACTTTAGCAAGTGGTGAGTCTTTGGCGTTAAACAAAGATGCTGGAGTTGATTATGGTAACATTGCACTTGTTGAAGATATTAAACAATCTTGTTTGTTAGAGGTTAGAACTAGAGCAGAAAGTTTAGTTCTAACAAATAATGAACAAACAACAGTAATTAGCCCTAATGGTGGAAATTTAACACTAGATGTTAGAATAATAACCTCAAATGCAATATTTACTAATGAATCAGGTGTGTTGGAAGTTGGTTCTGTATATCAAAACTTATATCTAAATGCTTATTATTATAGCAACAAAGATATTGCATTAAGAAAAATATTAAATGATCAATTAACTATTAGCATGAATGAAGATTTCAATTTAGAAATTTCTGGAATGCATGCTTCAATCATTGATATTGATTTAATTGAGGGAACCGTTGAGGTTTATAATGAAGCTGGCTTAGTTAGTGAGGGAACAAACCTTGCATTGCTTAGCTTCAAAATAAGACTTTCATTCAACAAAGATTTATATTCTAAAAATAAAGACTATTACGACGATTTATTATATAAAAATGATCTTCAATATTTATTGCATTTCTCAACAGAAGCAATAGCAAATGAAGAAGCATTTGAAAAAGTTAAAGAGTCTAATAAAAAAGCGTTTGATATATCTTTTGTTCAAGATGAAATAACAAGTGTTATTGCTAAGTTCTATCCAAATGCTGAAAATTATAAATCAGACTTTAAACCAAATGCTAAAGAATCAAATTATATTGCTCCTGAAACAGATGGATTATTAAAATATAATATTGTTCCTAGCATTAATAATGCATATTCTTATGAAGTGCGTTTAAATGCCGAATCAAACAGTGTTTTTGCAAAATATATTAACTTTACTCAATTAAAGGCTGTTTATAAAAGCTCAAGCACGAATACAATCCCTAATTTCTATGGATATAGTGAGTTAATAACTGGCGAATATTTAACCGAACCAAAAGGAATTGGTTTACAAAAAATCACTAATCAATATGCAAATCAAAATGTTTATGATGATCAATTCTATGTTAAAATTTTATTAACAAAGGGTTGCCCTGTTTCATCAGAAAATAACATTGTTAAGATTTTAATTGATTTTATTGCTAAAGACGTTAATGGTGTTGTTTTAAAAACAGAAACGAAAACTCTTGAAGTTAAACCATTGCCTCAAGTTAGCATTGAAATTGAAAATTCTAGAGAAGTTGTTTTAGAAAATGCAAAAGTTCCTGCAACTGGTGAAAATTCAATTGTTGTTCTTAAGGAAATTGCAATTAGTGCAAGTAACTATCAAAATGTTAATTTAGAATTAGATGTGCATGATGATAACAATAGTGAATTTGTTAGATTCTTAAAAGTTGCAAAAGATTCAGCGTTGGCTAATTCAATAGAAAATAACAAACTTGAAATTAGTTCTATTAATAGCGATATTGATGGGTTATATTTCGATATTGATGGTGTTCGTTATGATTTAATAGAAACAATAACAATTGAAAATGATGACGACATTAACAATTATTCATATTATGTTTGCACATACTCAATTAATGATGAGGTGGCAGATATTACATCTAAGAGTAATAAGTTATGGACACCTGTTTCAGCATTGCAATTTAACTCAACATTTGTTATTAAAGCGATTGCTAAAAATGAAATAAATGGTGTGTTTGTTGAAGAAACAAGTAGTGTTGGGGTTCAACTTGTTGAATCTGAAGTTTTAAACGTTAGTTTAAATGGCGCTATGATTGTTGGAAAAGATTCAAGTGGAAATAATATTAATGAATTTGATGTTTTAGATGGAACATATAGAGGATTAAAAGTTGATGTTAATTCTGATAGTGAATATAATGATGATTACTTTAATGTTCAGGAAAAATATGAACTTGTTGAAAAATATGAAGATGGAGAATTAACAGGAACAACAATAAATTCATCATTACATTATGTTAAAACATTAAATGGTTATGAAAATATTCAAACCTTATATAATGCTTTAGGTTCTAATAAGGCAATATATGTTTTACAACAAACAAATGTACTTTCAGAAGCAGATTATATTTACACAAATAATATGCTTTTCAACTATTCAAATGTTCAGGGTAACAGATACACATATTATCAAGCCGGAGCTCACAAATATAAATTGGATGACACAATTGTGCCTTACTCTAATTCATTAGAAGGCCAAGGAAAAGAAACTGTTCAAGATTTTATTAATGCAGTTAAAGCTGGTGGTTCTGTAACCTTTGCTGAAGATTGCTTAAAAGCAATGCATTTTATGGTGGGTGGAGTTTTATATTCATTATCTGATGCAATAAATGCATCAGGACAAATTTCTATAGCAAAAGAAGAGGCTTCTGGCATTAGCTATTACACATTGAATTATAATGGAAACTATATTTATTTGTTCAACATTAATGCATCAGGCAAAATTGAAATAGTTAACTTATATTGGCAACAAGTTGAAAACGGTTTTGTTTATAGAACAAACGGTGATTATATTGGTGTTTATAGATTTATTGGTAATGATAACATTAATAATAAAAATAATTATTTTAAAT
>JAZUCB010000249.1:0-1329 GCA_045638985.1 Clostridia bacterium | reverse complement strand
AATAAAATTGAAAATTTTAATGTATGGCACAATAAATATGCAATTAAACATAAAAACAACAATTGGAAAAACAAGCCACACAATAAAAGTTGTTAACCAAAAAATTCCATTTGGCAAAAATGCAGAATAAATAATTGCGTTAACCGGAATAATAAGAATTAAAGCAATTATATAGGTTTTTAAAAGCAAAACACAAAATTTGCTTAAAAATAAAGTTTGCTCTTTAACAGGCAAAGGCAATAAAATATTTTTATCACTTTTATCACACAAAGCCTTTCTTGTGCTTTCCAAACAAAGGAAAATCATAGGCACCATAATGCAAATATAAAGCACGTTCAATAATTCATATGCCCTTGCTTTAGCATCTAACACTTTATTGATTTTTATTAGAACATAACTTTTGCCCATTATGCTCAAAAAATAAATAAACAAGCCAGCAATTGCTAAAGTAATTATTGCCGACACTAAAAAACCTAACACATCAAATTTGTGTTTTTTAAAATTTAAAGAGATTGAGAACTGTTTTTTTAATTCATACTTGAATAATGTTAAAAATGCACCCATTATTTTGAAACGTTATTTGTTGAAGATAAAAAATATTCTTCTAAATTAACATCCTTTTTTCTAAATTCTTCCATGTTGATTTCTTCTAGAATAGCACCTTGATCTATTATATAAACCCTATTGCAAAGCTTTTCAACCACATCTAAATTATGTGAAGAAAATATAACCAAATTATTCTTTTTACTGTGCTCAAGAAAGAAATTCTTAAGTTGATTAGCAGTGTAAGGATCTAATCCTGTCATTGGTTCGTCTAAAACAAAAACTTTTGGATTATGAATAAGCGCTGCCATAATAGAAATTTTTTGTTTCATACCATGCGAATATGATGCAATTTGCTTATTAATTGCATCGCCTAAAGCAAGCATTTCTGCAAAAGCTTTAATTCTATCAAGCCTTTCATCTTCGCTAACCCCATAAATATCTGCCATGAAATTAATATATTCAAGCCCTGTCATTTTATCAAGCAAAGCATAGTTATCACTAACATATCCAAAATTACTTTTTGCTTTTATTGGTGACTTTTTTAAATCAAATCCAGCAATTTTAATTTTACCCTTATTAAAAGGATGAATGCCAGTTATACATTTTAACGTTGTTGATTTTCCAGCACCATTATGACCTAAAATTCCAACAACTTCACCTTCATTCCCAATAATGTTTATATCTTTAATAGTGTAATCTTTTTTATTATCATATTTTTTATATAACCCAGATATTTCTAATAACTTTTCCATACAATTTTCTTCCAAGTTTTAACGCGTCATT
>JAZUCB010000248.1:0-4199 GCA_045638985.1 Clostridia bacterium | reverse complement strand
CATTTCTTTAACGTAGTTATTATATTTAACAAAATCCGAATTACCATGTTTTTCATCTAATTCATTAAGAAGTTTTTTATCTTCTTTACTTAAACTTTTTGGCATTTCACCAACAACTGTAACAATTAAATCGCCTTTTGTTGTTTTGTTTAAATTTTTAATACCTTTATTTTTAAGTTTAAATATAGTATTGTTTTGGGTTAATTCTGGTATTTTTAATTTTGTGATTTCGTTAACTAATGGTATTTCAATCTCACCACCAAGAATTAATGTTGTGAAAGGAACAAACACTTTTAATTTTAAATCATAACCATCTCTAATTAAAAGTTTATGTTCTGCAACCTCAACAATTATATGCAAATCACCATTAGCTCCACCTCTTTTACCAGCGTTACCACCTCCACGCATAGTTAAAACTTGATGATTATCTATTCCTGCTGGAATAGTTATTGTAACAGTTTTATTAACTTTCTTATATCCATTACCATTACAACTTGAACATTTTTCTTTAATAATTTTACCTGTTCCATTACATGTTTTACAAGCACCAGTTTTAATCATTCTACCAAATATAGTGTTTTCAGTATATCTTACTTGACCAGATCCTGAACACTCTTTACATTTAGAGTATTCAGTTCCGTTTTTAGCACCTGTTCCATTACATTCAGAACAAGAATCTATCTTACTAACGTTAATATCTTTAACGCAACCCAAAACAGCTTCTTCAAATGTTAAATTGATTCTAACTTGAATGTGTTCACCTTGCACTGCAGTTGATGATGATCTAGTTTGACCAAAGTTACCAAACATACTAAACAAATCATCAAAACCAAAACCTTCACTAAATCCACCGAATCCTCCAGCACCTCCACCAAAGAAATCATTTGGGTTTGGACCTGTTGCACTACCGTACGTGTCATAATTGGAACGTTTTTGCTTATCTGATAAAACTTCATATGCTTCATTAACTTTTTTGAATTGTTCTGCAGCATCTGGAGCTTTGTTTATATCTGGATGGTATTTTTTGGCCATTCTTCTATATGCACTCTTTATCTCATCATCTGTTGCATTTTTATCAACACCAAGAGTTTCATAATAATTTGTTGCCATGATATTACCTATTTTTATTATTTATTTTCATCTTCAACAATAACTTCATCATCTTTTTGATCTTTAGCTGAATTTGCTTGAGCCTCTTGAGTAGCTTGTTGATAAAGTTTTGTTATAATTGGTTCGTTTTCTTTGCTTAATTTTTCAATTGCACTTCTTAATTCATCAATATTATCTGTTTCAAAATCTTTTTTAGCTTGTTCAATTGCTTTTTCTAATTTTTCTTTATCTTCTGCAGAAATTTTATCTCCGTTATCTTTTAACATTTTTTCTAACGCAAACACTAAATTATCAGCTTCATTTTTTGTTTGAACTAGTTCTTTTCTCTTTTTATCTTCTTCTGCATGTTGTTCAGCTTCTTTAATTGCTTTTTCAATATCTTTGTCATTTAAATTTGAAGATGCAGTTATTGTTATGCTTTGTTGTTTATTTGTTCCTAAATCTTTAGCAGAAACACTAACAATACCGTTTGCAACAATATCGAATGTAACCTCAATTTGAGGGATTCCTCTTGGAGCTGGTGGAATATCGTTTAATTGGAATCTTCCTAATGTTTTATTATCAGCGCAGAATTCTCTTTCACCTTGTAAAACGTGAATATCAACACCTGGTTGATTATCAACTGCAGTGCTAAAAATTTGGCTTTTCTTTGTTGGAATAGTTGTGTTTCTTTCAATTAATTTTGTGAAAACACCGCCTAAAGTTTCAATACCTAAAGACAATGGAGTAACATCAAGTAACAACACATCTTTAACGTCACCACTTAAAACACCACCTTGAATAGCTGCACCAACAGCAACACATTCATCTGGGTTAATTCCCTTAAATGGTTCTTTTCCTGTTTCTTTTCTAACAGATTCTTCAACAGCTGGAATACGTGTTGATCCACCAACAAGCAACACTTTATCAATTTGTGAATAGTTTAATTTAGCATCTGCCATAGCTTGTTGAAGTTTTTTAATAGTTTTTTGAACTAAATGTTCAGTTATTTGATCAAATTTTGCACGAGATAAATCAAATTCTAAGTGTTTTGTTCCTGTTGCATCTGCAGTTATAAATGGAAGACTGATTGTTGTTTTTGTAACAGCTGATAAATCTATTTTTGCTTTTTCAGCAGCTTCTTTTAGTCTTTGCATTGCAGGTTTATCTTTTGATAAATCAATATCATTTAATTTTTTGAAATCTTCAACTAATAAATTAATAATTTCATTATCAAAGTCATCTCCACCTAAAACGTTATCACCAGCAGTTGCAATAACTTCAACAACACCTTCACCAATTTCAAGAATAGAAACGTCGAAAGTTCCACCACCAAGGTCATAAACTAATATTTTTTGTGTTTTGCCTTCGGTTTTATCTAAACCATATGCTAAAGCGGCTGCAGTTGGTTCGTTAATAATTCTTAAAACTTCAAGACCTGCAATTTTTCCAGCATCCTTTGTTGCTTGCCTTTGACTATCTGAAAAATAAGCTGGAACTGTTATAACTGCTTGAGTTATTTTTTGACCAACAAATTTTTCTGCATCATTTTTTAATTTTGTTAAAATCATTGCAGAGATTTCTTGAGGTGTGTATTCTTTATTATTTGCTTTAACTTTTTTATCAGTACCCATATTTCTTTTAATACTTATAATTGTGTTATCTGGGTTTGCAACAGCTTGCCTTTTAGCAACTTGGCCAACCAATCTTTCACCATCTTTATTAAATGCAACAACACTAGGTGTGGTTCTATCACCTTCAGCATTAGTTATAACGGTTGCTTCTCCACCTTCCATAACAGCCATACAACTATTTGTTGTTCCTAAATCGATTCCTAAAATTTTACTCATAATTTAAATTCCCCTTTTTATTTTGTTTTTTATTTTTCATTCCACTAACACATCGCAGAAATTTTTATAATTTATTAACTCTAACAACGCTGTATCTAATAACTTTATCGTTTAACATATAACCAGATTGCAATTCTTCCAACACTATATTATCAGCATAGTTTGAATCAGATCCAGTTAAAACTGCATTGTGAAATTCAGGATCAAATTCCTTACCAACTGCTTCAATCTTTGAAACTCCTAAATCTGCCAAAACTTTATTTATTTGGCTTTGAATCATATTAACACCGTTCAAAACACTTTCATCTTTAATAATTTCTTTTGCCTTTTCAAAACCATCTAATGCTGGCAAAAGCTTAGTTATAACTGAAACAACTCCATTATTAAAACTTTGAGATGCTAATTCAGCATTACGTTTTTTATAGTTTTCAAACTCAGCTTTAATTCTTTGAGCCATTTCTAAATATTCATTTTCTTTACTTTTATTATCAATTGACTCTGAATTGTTTTCAATATTTTCTTTAACTTCTTCAAATTTTTCTTCTTTAATATTTTTTTCTTTACTCATAATATTTCCTTTATTTGTTATTATCTGAGTCATCTTTTTTTATTTCATCAGCAATAAACTTTAAAACTGATGCTATTCTTGCATAATCTAATCTTTGCGGACCAACAACACCAATACTGGCAATAATCCCATTAGACAAGCTATAATTAGCCTTAACTATACTATATTCATTTAAATCTTCACTATTTTCATTGCCAATTGAAAACACAATATCTTGCTCAGTGCTATCTTCAATATTTTTAACTATTTCTTTTATTTTTTCTTCATTTTCTAAAACATTAATAAATTTCTTTGCAGTTTCAAAATCCTTGCATTCAGGCGTTTCTAATAATTTCATTGTTTTACCACGCGCAACATAACTAGACTTGTTTTCAACAAAATCAACTAACATTTCGGTTATTGAAACTAACAAATCTTCAAAATACCCAATTTGAGATTTAAACATATTACTATAATAATCAAAATTTTCAACAACATCTTTTATTTTTTTATTTCCTAAATTTGTTGATAAAAACTTACTCGCATCTTTGCAATTATCCTCAGACAAATTCACATTTAATTTAACCGTGTTATTAATTATACCTGCATTGGTTTTTATAAGAACTAAGGCCTCACCTGTTAACAAAGGAATAATATTTATAGTTTCTAGCACTAAATTATTATAACCCTTAATTTGAATCACTGTTGGATAA
>JAZUCB010000247.1:0-4282 GCA_045638985.1 Clostridia bacterium | reverse complement strand
AGTAAATATTTTTGGGATAACGTTTTTAATGAAGTAGACTCTTTAAAAGGATTTACACATGGCATAAATAATATTTTCGACCATTATGTGTATGATGAAAAACAATTTAATGATATTAAGTCTGCACTGAATGAAAATTATAGTTTAAAATTTCAATGTTTAGACATTGCTAATATATTGTCCTTTGTGGGAGATGAGAAATTTGACGCTATTTTTTTATCAAATATTTACGACTATATTGATGAATGGAAACGAAAACCACCAAAAGATGATGCGTTGCTAAATTATTATTCGCCACAGCAAATAGAATTTTTTGATGTTTGTAAGGGGTTATTAAATTCATTAAACCCAAATGGAACTTTGCAAGTTCAATATGGATTCACAAATGCACAAACACAAACATCAAAGTGGGTGTTTGAAGAGGTATTTAAAGATTATCAAGTTTATAGTATAAGAACAAAAGAAGGCGGGCCTGTTATAATTCAAAACACACCAAGAGAAAAAGAGATGGAAGGATAAAAAAATACCGAGAGCCAAAAAACTCTCGGTAAATTTTTTTGTTTTAAACACTAAATAATATTATACATACTTAATTAAAATAAATTATTGAGTTAAATCTTCTCCGTCAATTTCAGCAACTTCAACTTCTGCAGCTTCACCTGTGTTTTCAAGTTCAGGCTTTGAATTTTCAAGTGCTGTTCTTTTTCTTTCTTCTGCCAACATATATTCTCTAATAGCGTCAGCAGTAGCATCTCCTTCGCAACCACCAGCGTAGTGTTTAGCACCATTGATGCCGTTTTCTTCTCTCCAACCATTTAAAAAATCTTTATTTTCCATTACATTTTCCTCCGTTTTTTAATATTTATATTTTTTATTTTAGATTTTTAAGTATAAATTATTCTTTACTCATTGATTTGCTTCCGTATAATAAATATACCATATTTAACATTTTTTGTAAATACCCACTAAAAGAAAAAGAAGAAGATAGTGCAAAATTGTTTCACTTATTATTAATTGTTGTTTGTAGGTCTTTGTTTTTAGTGTTTAGCAAGGTGTTAAACGCTAATTTATTATAATTATCATAGGTTTTTAACTTTTCACTTTTAGTTTTTCACTTCAAAACAAATCCGATATAGTGAAAAGTGTAAAGCGAAGAGTGAAGAACAAAAAGTACAAATAAAAAATCCGCGCCAATATATTGGTTCGGATTTTTTTTGTTTGGTGCCGAAGGAGGGACTCGAACCCTCATGGTTTCCCGCACGATTTTGAGTCGTGTGCGTCTGCCGTTTCGCCACTTCGGCATAGATAGAAGTGGTAATAATGTTTGTTTTTAAATTTAAGTTAATTAAAGACTCTTTTTGAGTGCAAAGTGGGCGATGGTGATTTCGCCACTTCGGCAAAGTATGAAGTGGTAAGATTTCTTTAACGCAATTAAATATATCATAGTTTTAGTGATTTGGCAATATTTTTAAAAGGAATAATTGTAAAAAATTTTAAAATTGGGCAAATCGTCTTTATTATTGAGTTTTTATGTGATAATATAACATAATATAAAATTTTAGGTGAAGTTATGAAAAAGAAAAATAAAAGAAAACGTGAAATAGTTAAATTAATACCTTTTTATAAAAAGTATTTAAAGCTTTTAATTGCAACAGTGGTGTTTAGTGGGTTATACGCTTTATTTTCCTTTTTTGGAACATTTTTTAAAGGTAAGCTTTTAGATTCTTTCACCAATTTCAGTTTGAACAACACCCTTATAATTGCTGGCATACTTTGTGGAGTGATGATTGTTGTTGAGGTGGTTATTCATATTTGGTCGGAAGTTGTTTTGAAGTTGAATAGCAGTGTTGATTTTGATTTAAAGCATAAAGTTTTAAAAAATTTAATGCGTTTGAAAGTTAAAAATTTCGACACAATCAATTCGGGCGTTTTTATTGCAAGACTAAATAAGGACACATCAAGGCTTTCTGAATTATTTGATGAGGTTACTGACGACTTTGCAACTATACTTATTAATGTTTCATTTATTGTTTATTCATTTTTCATTAATATTTGGTTGGCATTGTTTTTGCTTACAAATGTTGTGTTTTTATATTTTTATGAAAATCAAAAGATTAAAAGGTTTTTAGTAAAACATTCAAAATTTAAAGAGTTGGACGAACAAGTTGTTGGAAGTTATGGAGAAGTTGTTCGTGGAATTAGAGATATAAAAACATTAAATGCAAAAGATGCAATGCTTGAAAGGGTTGATAAAGAACAATATGATTCAATAACTGCCCATAAGGAAGAAATTCATTTAAGAAGAACGTGGAATAGGTTTAGAGAAGGGATTAAGCATATTTTAGATTTGGCATTTGTGGCTCTTTCATGTTATTTAATCGTTTCAAAAAATATAACAATTGGCGATTTTTTAGTTTTATATGTTTATAAGGCAAACATTATGAGCTTTGTTGGCGCAATGGCAAATCTTAAAGAAAAATTAGGAAGTGGTGAAGTTTCTGCGCAAAGAGTTTTTGAAATTATTGAAAATGAAATGTTTGAAAAAGAAAGTTTTGGTGAGGTTGAATTAAAAGAAGTTAAAGGTTTAATTGAATTTAAAAATGTTGGCTTTGCTTATAATAATTCGGCTGAATTATTTAAAAATTTAAATTTTGTTGTTAAACCAAATAGCATTGTTGCATTTGTTGGAAAAAGTGGAGAAGGCAAATCAACAATCATAGATTTAATTAACAAGAATTATGGCATAAATAAAGGTCAGATTTTGATAGATGGAGTTGATATTACTCAATTAACTGAAGAAACTATTAGAAATAATATTTCAGTTGTTTCTCAATCGCCATATATATTTAATATGACAATTGAAGACAATTTAAAACTGGTTAAACCAAACGCAACTAAAAAAGAAATTGTTGAGGCATGCTCAAGGGCTGGGATTCATGAGTTTATTAAAGCGTTGCCAGAAAAATATGGCTCAATTATTGGTGAAAATGGAGTTATGCTTAGTGGTGGGCAAAAGCAAAGATTGGCAATTGCAAGAGCTCTTTTAAAAAAGAGCAAAATAATATTGCTAGATGAAGCAACAAGCGCATTAGATAACGAAACTCAAGATAAAATTTCATCAACTATAAAAGAAATTTCAAAAGACCACACAATAATAATGGTTGCGCATAGGCTTTCAACAATTATAAATTCAGATGTTGTTTATGTTTTGAATAAGCATAAAATTGAAACATTCGGAACACATAAAGAACTATTAGAAAAAAGCGACACATATAGAAATTTATATAATTCTTTTTCGGAATAGGTGTTAAAGAAAAAAAATCTTTTGATTAAAAAATTTTCGGGGTAACAAATGGAAAACAATTTTGTTTTTAATTATAACAAAGATATTGATAAGAATAAATTAGTAGATTTATTTAAATCGGTTGGTTGGAAAACTGCAGAGTATCCTAATAGATTGCGTTGTGCAATAAAAAACAGTGATTATGTTTTATCTATTTGGAAAGATGATGAATTAATAGGTCTTATATCTGCAATAAGTGATGGTGCCATTAATGTTTTTATTACTTATTTGCTTGTTAAACCTGAATTCCAAAAGCAAGGTTTAGGTAAATTAATGATGAATGATTTTTGCAATAAGTTTGCTGGTTTCGGAAGAAGAATCCTATCAACTGAACTAGATAAAGAAAAGTATTATAATAATTTTGGTTTTATAATTGATGGAATTGTTATGTTTAATAAAGATTGGCAGGAAGATTACAAAGATTAAGGGGGAAAAATATTATGAAAAAATTAATAATAGCATTAAGCAATAGACATGGTTGTTCTGTTGAACTAACAAAACAAATTAGTAAGAATTTAAATTGCGAAAACATAATATTGAGAGATAAAAATGTTAAAAATTGTGTTGGGTGTTTAACATGCCATGATAAGCCAGAATGTGCTTTAAAAGACGACATGCAAGAAATCTATGAAAAATTAATTGAGAGCGATTTGTTGGTTTTTATAACGCCTAACTATTTCGACGGTCTTTCAGGATTTGCAAAGAATTTCTTCGATAGATTGCATCCTTTTTATAAATTTCCAAAGCTGGAAAATAAAAAAGTTGTGTTTATTTTTGTGGGTGGTGGAGATGCTGATGGAACGCTTGAAGAAATGACAATAACTGTTAGAGGATTAGTTAAATATTTAAAACTAAACAATGTTAAAAACTTTGCGCTAAAAGCTTTAAATGTTTCCGATTTAACCAACTGCACTGAAAAAATAAATTATATTAATGAAT
>JAZUCB010000246.1:0-7403 GCA_045638985.1 Clostridia bacterium | reverse complement strand
TTCTTTAATTTCAGGTTTCTCTTCTGAAACTTTTTCTTCCTCTTTAGATTTTTCTTCCGTTTTATTTTTATCTAAAGTTTCTTTTTCATCAACCTTTGCACTATTATATTTTTCTTTAACTTTAATAGTGTCTTGCTTAATTGCATCTAACTGTTCTTGAGAAATAATGCCTGCATTTTTTAAAGCTGTTGCAGTTTGTTCTTTCATTTCTTGCATTTTAATTTCCTGCAACATTTTTTGTTCTTCTTGTTTTTTCTTATCGTATTGTTTTCTCAATTCTAATTTTTCATTTAATCTTTTAGCAACTTCTTTATAGTCTTCGCCACCCATAATTGCATTAACTTCTTCTTCATAGATGGTTTCTTGCTCAATAAGAAGATTTGCTAAATTGTCTAAAATTGTTTTATTGTCAGTTAAAATTTTGGTTGTTTGAGTGTAACAAGTATCTAAAATATCTTTTATCTCTTGATCTATTAAGCATGCAAAATTTTCGCTATAATTGCTCTTTGATTGATAATCTCTTCCAACAAAAATTTCACTTGACTTACCAAAGTTCATGAAGCCAATTTTTTTGCTCATACCCCATTCGGTAACCATTTTTCTTGCAATCTCTGTTGCTCTTTCAATATCACTACTTGCTCCTGCAGTTATATCACCAAACATTATTTCTTCAGCGACTCTGCCACCCATAAGCATGCAAATTCTTTTATTTAATTTGTTTAGAGTATATTGATCGTCATCATTTGATGGCCTTGTTGATGTGTAACCACCGGCATGACCTCTAGGAATAATAGAAACCTCATGAACTTCATCTCCAAAATCTAAAAGTTTTGCAATAATAGCATGCCCAGCTTCATGATAAGCTGTTAACTTTTTAGTGTTTTCAGTAACTAATCTGCTTTTCTTTTGAGGTCCCATTAAAACTTTGTTAATACCTTCAGTAATATCACTCATATTAATCGTAACATGATTATTTCTTGCAGCCATAATAGCGGCTTCATTTAAGAAGTTTTCAATATCTGCACCAGTGAAACCACTTGTTAATCTAGCTAACGATTTAAAGTCAACTTCATCATCAATTGGTTTGTTTTTTGCATGAATTTTAATAATTCCTTCTCTACCTTTAACATCAGGAACATTAACATAAATTTGTCTATCAAATCTGCCCGGACGCAACAATGCAGGATCTAAAACATCTGCTCTGTTTGTTGCAGCCATAACAATTATTCCATCATTACTTTCGAAACCATCCATTTCAACAAGCAATTGGTTAAGCGTTTGTTCTCTTTCATCGTTACCACCACCAAGACCTGCTCCTCTTTGCCTTCCAACAGCATCAATTTCATCAATGAACACTATGCAAGGAGCATTCTTTTTAGCCGAATCAAATAAATCTCTAACTCTGCTAGCACCAACACCAACATATAATTCCACGAAGTCTGAACCACTTATACTAAAGAACGGAACATTGCTTTCACCAGCAACTGCTTTAGCAAGCAATGTTTTTCCTGTTCCCGGCGGACCAACTAGCAACACGCCTTTTGGAATCCTTGCACCCAAAGCCTTAAACTTATCTGGTGTTTTTAAGAATTCAACAATTTCTTGAGTTTCTTCTTTTTCCTCGTCTGCACCAGCAATATCTTTAAATCTAATGTCGTTCTTTTCAACCATTCTTGCTTTATTCTTAGCAAAGCTGTTTCCAACCCCACCTTTTGAAGATAGCATTCTAAACAACATAAAACCAATAAACAACATCACAATAGCACTTGCATATGGTAACACTGTTTCAATAAAGCTTGCTGAAGGAACTCCTTCAACCAATGTGATTTGATCAAAGTTTTTATACTTAGTTATATCTAAAGTATCTGCGATTCCATCTCCATCAACATCATATTGGATTTCAACTTTTTCATCTTCACTTGCTTTTGCAATTCTAACTCTATTGTTAAACTCATTAACCCAATCTCTTATTTCTAAAATTGCAGTATAGTTTGTGTAAACCAAGTTATAGTCAGCGAATTTAGGGAAATCATTTTTATTAATGGTGCTATTGCTCATTCTGATATAAACAACCCCACCTTCCACATAAATATCGCTAATATATGCATCGTTTGATCCAGCATTGTCCATCAATGAATCCATGCTTTCTTCACCAAACGAACCAATTTGAGTTCCTGGATCTCCGGCATTAAACATATAAAAACATAAAATTATAGCTAACCCAATTAATATGAATGTTAAAAAAGTTTTGCCATTTGATTTTTTCTTTTTTTCCAACTTTGCCTCCATTAACAATTTAGTCGTTGATTAGTATAACACATCAAAAAAAAGAAGTAAAGCATATTAACAAACACTAAATGTAATCTCTTTAATTATATTATAATTATTTAATGGCGATTTATAACCATATTTTTGTAGTTTTTTAGCATAAAAATGATGTGAAAAAAACTTGTTTGTTTCACATCATTTTGATATTTATTTAACACTCATAAATCAACCTTTTATTGCAAAGTTTTTAACATTGTTTTCTTGCAAATGTTTAGCAAAATCTATTGCAAAATTTATTGCTGTGGCAATAAAAAAAGCAATGCCAACAACCAAATTGATCCTCACTCCAGAAACAAAAGTTTGCTCAGTTAAAATGTTGCTTCCAACAACACCTAAAATAGAAATATCTCCCATAATTTTATTACCATTTTTAAAATAACCAGCAGGTATTATTCCATTATTTTCTAACTTAACAAAGTTGATTTTTTCAACATCAGATAATGTTGCATCAATCATAATTATTTTTGATTTTGCGTGCCTGATCTTAATAAAATTGTAAGCACTAACAACATTTTGAGCTGTTATTGGGTTTTTCAATGTTCCATAAACATATGCCTTAATTTTAAATTTTTTAGTTAAATATTCTCCAACAATTGGCGCTAAAGAATCTCCCACAACTTTATCACTTCCAACACACATAAACACAACCGGCTCAATCTCGTTTCTTATAAGATATGCTAAATCCAACCCCATTTTCAGGCTTAATTCCTTGTTTTTTGAATTATACTGCATTTTATTCTCCTTATTTTTATTGATTATTATTGCCAAGTTTTAAACAATAAAAACTAAAGAACACTTATTTAATTGCTAAAATCTTAATGACAATTTGATATTTGTGTGTTATTATAATTAAAGAATTATAACTTTCTTTTATCAAGGGGAAAAAAATGACTTGGATTGATATTATATTTATTGCGTTAATAATTTTATTTGCAGTAATTGGTTTATGGAAAGGTTTGCTAGATAGTATTTTAGGATTGATAACATCTTTTGCGTCTATCTTTATTGCCATTTGGGCTGCAAAACCAGTTGCGAAATTTATTAGAAAAATAGTTGACGTTGATAGTTTATTCTATAATTTGCTTGAAGGTTTTTATAACGGTAGTGAAACTAAATCAATATTTGGCGTTTCATTAACCAGAGAAAAACTTTCTGCTTTCTTAACCGTTGTTGCTTGTGCAGTTTTAGTTTTTATTCTTTTAAGATTAACCGTTTGGTTAATTTCAAAACTTTTTGATTCTGCAACAGCTTCAAGTAGCACATTGAGTGGATTAAACAGATTGTTTGGTTTAGGCTTTGGTGTTGTTAAGGGTTTATTAATTAACTGTGCAATTCTTGCTGGAGTTTCAGTTTTGGCAAACACTGGAATTGCTCCAAATCTAAAAACAACAATTAACAACTCTAAAATTTCAAACTTCTTTTATAAATACACATCTGAATTTGTGCATGATAAATTAAGCGGTGGCAAATTACAATCGGTTGTTGATGATATGGCAATAATTGAAAGAGATGAAAAAATTACTGCTGCAATTAAAATTGACGAAGATCATTGGCAATTTAAAAATGAATATTCAACAGCAAATGGCGAACAACAATTTAACTTTGATAAATATGGTTCTTATATTTTATATTACGATGTTGATGGAAAAGAAACTGCAGTTGTTTTATCTTCTTCAAACATCACTATTGCATATTTGAATGAAAATAACGAAACAGATTCTTCACCATTCTCATTAAGTGAGGGCGAATCAAAAGTTGTTAAAGTTAAAATATATTATGAGCCAGTTAGTGGAACAACTTACTCATTAGAATTCATGTTCACATTAACTCAATCGGCATAAAAACAAAGGCACTTAAATTTAATTATTAAAATTTAATTTTAATGTTAAATTAAGTGTCTTTTTTCTTTGTTTTTTGTCAAATTATGTTATAAAATACACTTATGGGAGAAAATTAGAAATGGACAAACAAGCTTTTAGCAGTGAAAAATATATAAAAATCCAAAGAGAAAAAATACTTGAAAAAATGCAACTATTTGGAAACAAACTTTATATTGAATTTGGCGGAAAAATATTCGACGACTTGCACGCTTCAAGAGTTTTGCCGGGATACACGCCAAACAATAAAATCAAACTTCTTGAAACCATGAAAGATGATTGTGAAATTCTTTTTTGCATCAATGCTAACGATATTGAAAACAATAAGATCAGAGCTGATTACGGAATAACTTATTCTCAAGAAGTGTTAAGATTAATAGACGAACTTAGAAAGTTGAATATAACTGTTAATTCCGTTGTTATAACAATGTTTCATCATCAGCCAAACGCTGTTAAATTTGCAAACTTATTAAAAAACAACAATTTAAAGGTTTTCTACCATAAAATTATTAAAGGATACCCAACCGACGTTAAAACAATTGTTAGCAAGGCCGGCTATGGCGAAAATGATTACGTGGAAACAAGTAAGCCAATCGTTGTTGTAACAGCCCCAGGCCCAGGAAGCGGAAAACTTGCTGTTTGCCTGTCTCAATTATACCATGAAAAACTAAGAGGTGTTTCTGCTGGCTATGCAAAGTTTGAAACCTTCCCTGTTTGGAATTTACCTTTAAAACACCCTGTTAATATTGCCTACGAGTCTGCCACCTCTGATTTAAAAGATGTTAATTTAATTGACCATTATCATTTAGAAAAATATGGAACTATTGCTGTTAATTATAATAGAGATATGGAAACTTTCCCTGTTGTTAGAGAAATTATTAATAGCATCTATGGAAAAGATATTTATTACTCCCCAACTGATATGGGCGTTAATATGGTTGGCTTCTGTATTGAAGATGAAGAAGCTGTTAAAAATGCTTGCGAACAAGAAATAATTAGACGCTACTTCCATGCCAAAACAAATTTCAAAAAGGGGTTGTGTGATCTAGAAACTTTAGAAAAAAACCAAGTTCTTTTAAAAGAATTTAATTTGCAACCAAACATGAGAGTATGTGTTGACCCGGCACTTAAAAAAGAACAAAAATCAAAGGTTTCATGCATTGCTTTAGAGCTTCCAACTGGAAAAATCGTTACCGGAAGAAACACCGATCTATTAACAGCAAGCGCTAGCGTGGTTTTAAACGCATTGAAATCTCTTGCTAATATAAGTGATGAATTTAAACTTTTATCTCCAGAAATTTTAAAACCTATAACCACATTAAAAAACAATTTTCTTCACAAGCAATCTAGCATTCTAAGCTTAAAAGACGTTTTAATTGCTCTATCTATTTGTGCAACAACAAACGACATGGCTAAAAAAGCATTTGAAAAAATTCCTGAACTTGCCGGAAGCGAAGGGCACTCAACTTGCATTCTAAACGCATCAAATCAAGAAGTTTTTAGAGAGCTTAAAATAAACATTACTAGTGAAGATAAATTTCATAGTTCGGCTTTGTATAATGTTTAAAAGTGTTAACCCTGTTAGCACTTTTTTTAAAACGACCACTATTGACAAACTATAAATTTTATTATATACTCGCAATGTAATAAATAAAAGGTGGAAAAATGAAAAAAACTGCAATTAAAAAACTAATCGATTTTTATAATCTTTCACAATTTGAAAAAGATGCAGAGCAAGATTTATTCTCTGTTTATTTTTATGAAACAGACACTGCTGTTTTGTGTCATTCGGGGCTTTTTTTTGATGCCAGTGTTAAAAAAGCTTCTAAAGAACAATATTTGCAAAATTTATCTAAAGCGTTTAAAATTCTACCTATTAAAACAGCAAATATTTTCAAAGAATATTTAGATTTACCAGCGCTTCACAATTGCACACCAACTTTTGGAAAAGAAACTGAATTTAACATAAGTCATCTGCAAGAAAACAATCAGCGAACAGCTTTATTTTCCACAACTATTAATGAAAATAAAACCATTTCAATTGAAGGGATATATGCCCCAATTCCAGAACCTCTCAATTTTAATTCACTTGGAGCATACATTCCATGCAATAATCCAACTGACGAATCAACTATTGAATTTTAAAATATTATAAAGGTAAGAACTATGACTAGAAAAAACATTCAAACCATAATCCACGACCACAATCTTGAACCATTTATGAAAGATGGCAAAGACAATATTTTTTCAGTTTATTATTTAGATGATAAAACAAATTCTCCAAAATTTGCTTTACTTTGCCACGCGTCAATGTTTACACACGCTTTCTTTTATAAACATGAATATGAAAATTACATGCAAAAGCTTTCTGAAGCTTTTAGAGTTTTACCCGTTGACGATGCTAACACTTTCAAACATTATATCGGAATGGATTCTTCTGCAAATTTAACAACAACTTTTGATAAAGAAAAACCCTTTGGTGTATTACAACCAAATAGCGATCCTAGAGATTATTCATTTAGGCTGCTAACAACAATCGATGATAAAGATAATATAAATATAACAATTGACGGACTTTATAAACCAATGCCTCCTATAACATTTGATAAGCACGGTAATTTCATTCCACTAGATTCAAATCCAAACGATGCTCCAGAACTATAAATAAAAAAAGCATGAAAAATTTAATTTTTAATTCATGCTTTTTATTTTAAAACCCAAAAGTTCTTCTAAACCAAAAATTGATTTCTGATTCACCATAAGGCAAAATATAGTCAACCACTCCAAAAACCTTTTCAATTTTTATTGCACCATAATCTCTTGAATCATGGCTATTTTCTCTGTTATCACCCATTAAAAAAACGCAATCTTTAGGAACAACATATTCATAATAATCATCTTCAACATGCTCCGTTCCATTGTTATTTAAAACCACATTTTCTAAAATGCAATGATCACCACCAGGCAAAATTTTTTCTAAATAATTAATATTTGAAACAACTTCTCTTTTAATATAATTCTCTTCTTGTTTTTCACCATTAATAAAAAGAACACAACGTTGGTCTTCTTCAATAAATTCATATCTTAAAATATCGCCCTCTAAAGCAATAACTCTTTTAATAATTTGCGTTCCAAATGGATCTTCAGCAACAACAATATCTCCAACCTTAAAATCAATATATTTATTAACAAACACTT
>JAZUCB010000245.1:0-8522 GCA_045638985.1 Clostridia bacterium | reverse complement strand
ATAGTTGAAAAAGTTTTTAATATTCTATTGGTAAATAACATAAACTTTAGAGACGTTGCTATTTCTGAAATATCAGTTTCTTTTGTTGTTGATATTAAAGATAAAGAAAATGCAGTTAAATTAATGGTTGAAAATTTTAATTTATAAAGGGGGATTATGAAAACTATAAATCTTGCAATCGTGGGCGCAACAGGTTTAGTTGGTTCAATGTTTTTAAAAGTTTTGGAAGAGCATAATGAAATTCCAATCAATAGATTGTTTTTATATGCATCTGGAAAAAGTGCCGGTAAAACAATAATGTTTAGAGGTGAATCGCATAAGGTTTTAAAGCTTGCAAAAGAAAATGTTGTTGGTAAAAAAATTGATTATGCATTGTTTTCTGCTGGTGGCGATGTTTCTAAGGAGTTTGCACCGCTATTTGCCAAAATTGGTGCCGTTGTTGTTGATAATAGTAGTGCTTGGAGAATGGATAGCAATGTTCCATTGGTTGTTCCGGAAGTAAATATGAATGTGGCTTATAAAAATCAAGGAATAATTGCAAATCCTAATTGCTCGACTATTCAATGTATGTTACCATTAAAAGCCTTGCACGATAAATTCGGGTTGAAAAGAGTTTCTTACTCAACATATCAAGCTGTTAGTGGAAGTGGAGTTAAAGGTATTAATGATTTAAAAAACACAACAGTTGGTGAGGGTGCAAGTTTTTATAAGTATCCTATTTATAACAATTGTTTGCCGCATATTGATATATTTTTAGAAAATAAATTTACTAAAGAAGAAATGAAAATGGTTAACGAAACAAGAAAAATACTTCAAATAGAAGATTTGCCTGTTTCGGCAACCTGCGTTAGAGTGCCGGTTTATAATTGTCATAGCATTGATGTTTTAGCTGAGTTTGAAAAAGATTTTGATATTGATGAGGCATATAAAGTGCTGAGCGAATTTGAAAATATTGTTGTTCTAGATGATGTTGAACAAAATAAATACCCAATTGCAACTATGTGTGATGGGCAAGATAAAGTTTTTGTTGGTCGTGTTAGAAAAGATATTGGTTATAATAATGCAATAAGATTTTGGTGCGTTGCAGATAACATAAGAAAAGGTGCAGCTAGCAATGCAGTTCAAATTTTAATTAAGTTAATTAGTTGATTGATTAATTAAAAATAAAACGGTAGAATTTTCTACCGTTTTTTATAATTTATTTGTTATCCTTAATTCTATTTCGTTAATTAAACTTTGAGTTAGTTTATTAATTTCATTATAATTTACTTTTTTAATATAGTATGACTCGATTTTTTTATGAGTTGAACTTGCTTTATTGAGTTCGGTTTTTGCTTTTTTAATAAACGAGTTGATTTGTTTTAAGTTTGAGTTTTGGGGAAGGCTTTGTGTTTGTTTTATTAATAAATTTAAATCTTCAATATATAAGGATTCGATTTCTTCTGGGTTTAAATAATTTTTAAACTCAATTAAGTTATAACCCATATTGCAAATACTATTTGATAAATATTTTAATATTTCGGGTGTGATATTGTGATTTAAATTTATATCAGAGATGTTAAAATTATTTTCCATTTCAAAGTTTGTGCTTTGGGGGCTTAGTATATTTATAAAAAGTTGGCGAGGTTTGGTTTTTGTGTTTTGATCAACTAAACATAAATCTTTAATAATATTATTGCAACTAGTTTTTTGATCAATTAAATTTTCTTCTTTGTTTAGTTTATAAAGCTCGCCTGCAATTTTTAAATATGAATAACAGTTTATAAAATGATTTCTTTTAATATTTAACAATTCATCTATTTTATTTTTATGTTTAATAATTGATGGTGAAATGTATTCCCCTAAGTTAATTATTTTATCTTCAAGCGATGGCGAAGAGTCGTTAACAATGTGTGGTGAAGTTCCGTCAACCATTGTTATATTGTGGTTTTTTATATTAATGCCATCTAAACTATTTGGGTCGGAAGAACAATAAAACAATTCCACCTCTTCATTTTTTGATAAGAAATAGTTGGCAATGGTTTTCATTAAAGTGCTTTTGCCTGTTCCGGCTCCGCCTTTAATAATGTAGTGAAATCCGTTGCTATTATTTCGAATATTATGAAACAAATTATAGAAACCAATGCTGGTGTTTGCTCCAGCAAAATATTTTTTTATTTTACTCATACTTTAGTTTATGTTTATCTTTTTGAAATAGTGATTAAAATTTTGAGTTAACCATAAATTGTTTTAAGGCATATGTTATTTAAGAGGAGATGGTTATGAGATTTTTTATTGATGTTTCAGATAAGAGAAATTTAGTTGTTAAAAAAATGTTATCAGATAATAAGTTTATAACAAAGATTTATGATGATAAATTTGATGAGTATAAAGAAGGAGACGTTTTAATATTTTCTCCGGCTAAGAAGTTTGAGAAAGAAGATGTGGATTTATTGCCAGAAAGTGTTGTTTTGTTTGCGGGAAGTGGCGTTAAAGCTTTCAGCGAAGATTTGAGATTAAAACAAATTAAATATATTGATATTATGAATGATGAAATTTTCACTATTAAAAATGCAAATTTAACTGCCGAAGGAGTTTTGGGTATTATTATTAATAAAAGTGAAAAATCATTGTTTGAAAATAAAGTTTTGTTATTAGGGTCTGGAAGAATAACAAAGGCTTGCTCTAGATTGTTTTCTAAATTAGGTGTTGAATATGCAGTTGCATCATATTCATTTTTAGATTATCAGAGGAGCTATAGCTTTAGTGATAAATGTTACTATAAAGAAGAATACATTAATGATTTAAGTAAGTTCGATATAGTTGTTAACACTCGTCCATTTAAATATATTGACGATATGCTATTAAACAAGTTTGCAAAAAATTGCTTGTTTATTGAAACTGCGTCGGTTGAATGTTTGAATAAAGAGGCTGTTAAAGATTTTGAGTATTTTTTAGCGCCTGCGTTACCAACAAAATTTACTGCTGAAACTGCTGGTAGTTTTTTATATGAGAGAATTATGGGGGAGTTAAATGTTTAAGAATATTGGTTTTGGAATAACGGGGTCTTTTTGCACACATAAAAAAACTATTGAAATGATATCTAAGTTGGTGAGTGCCGGCTATAATGTTTTGCCTATAATAACAGATAGTGTTAAAGAAACAAATACCAGGTTTGGGGATTCAAAAAGTTTTATAGAAGAGGTGGAAAAAATAACTGGTAATAAAGTTATAGATAATATTGTTGATGCTGAGCCAATTGGGCCTAATAATTTAATTGATGTTATGGTTGTGGCTCCGTGCACAGGCAATTCTTTAAGTAAAATTGCTAATGGGTTAACAGACAATGCTGTACTTATGGTCACAAAGTCACATGTTAGAAACAATAAACCAGTGGTTATTGGCATTTCAACCAATGATGCGTTGGGTGCAAATGCGGTTAACTTGGCAAAGTTATTAAATTATAAAAATTATTATTTTATTCCTTTTGGTCAAGATAATCCTCAAGCGAAACCTAAATCTTTAATTGCAAATTGGGATTTATTAGAAGAAACTTTAAAGGCTGCATATAATGGAAGTCAAGTTCAGCCAATATTATTAAGGAGTGATAAATAAATGTTGTTTAAAGGTTGTTCAACAGCGTTAATAACACCATTTAAAAAAGATGGAAGTGTTAACTTTAATGTGTTTAAAAAAGTTATTGATTATCAGATTAAGAATGGGGTTTCTAGTTTGGTTTTTTTAGGAACAACTGGAGAGAGTTCAACATTAACAGACGTTGAAAGGGAAGAAGTTGTTCGATTTGCCGTTAGCTATGTTAATAAAAGAGTTCCAGTTATTGTTGGGGCTGGAAGTAATTCAACAAGTGAAGCTATTAAGAGAAGCGTTAAATTTGAAGAATTGGGAGCTGATGCATTATTGCATGTTACTCCTTATTATAATAAAACAACGCAAAAGGGATTAATTGAACATTACACTAAAATAGCTGGTTCTGTTAAAATTCCTATTATCTTATATAATGTTCCAAGTAGAACTGGAGTTAATATTTTACCACAAACAGTTTATGAGTTGAGTAAAATTAAAAACATTGTTGGAATCAAAGAAGCAAGTGGAAATATTGAGCAGGTTGCAGAAATTTCAAGAATTTGCGGAAAGGATTTTGCAATATATAGTGGAGACGATGCCTTAACTCTTTCTATTTTATGTTTGGGTGGAAATGGTGTTATAAGTGTTGCAAGTAATGCGTTGCCAAAGAAAATGGTTGAAATTTGCGAGCATTATTTTATTGGCAATATTGAGCATGCGCGTGAGTTACAATTTAAAATGAATCCGTTTATTAAACTTTTGTTTTCTGAGGTTAATCCAATTCCAATAAAATATGCTATGAAAAAAATTGGGTTTGATTGTGGAAAGCCAAGATTGCCATTGCTTGAGCCCTTAAACAAAACAAAATTAAGTATTGGGAAAGGCTTAAAAGAAATTAATAATTAAAAAGGTTTTGAGGTGTTTTATGTGAACACCTTTTTTTATTTTGAAATATTACAAAAATTTGTTATAATTTTATATGGAGATTTAATTATGAAAACATTAGTTTTAGCGAGTGCAAATGCACATAAAATACAAGAATTTAAAGAAATTTTAAATGATTTCAATGTGGTGCCAATGAATGAAATTGGTTTCACTGAAGATATTATTGAAGATGGAAAAACTTTTGCTGAAAATTCAAAAATAAAGGCAGAGGCAATTCATAAATTTTGCAAAGATAATAATTTTGAGTATTTTGTTGTTGCAGATGATTCGGGTTTGATTGTTAATAGTTTAAATGGTGAGCCGGGAGTTATGAGCGCAAGATATTCTGGTGGCCATGGGAATGATAAGGCTAACAGAGATAAAGTTTTAACTTTATTAGAAAATGAAAAAGATAGAAGTGCATATTTTGCATGCTCAATAACTTTAATAAATCCTGATGGAGAGTGCGTGCAAGTTGAAGGGCAAACTGATGGAATTATTCTTCCAAATGAAGTTGGCTATGATGGCTTTGGTTATGATTGCATTTTCTTTTCGGCCGATTTGGGAAAAAGTTTTGGAGAAGCCTCTAAAGATGAGAAAAATTCAGTCTCCCATAGGGGAAGGGCACTAACACTTTTGAAAGATATTATAAAAGAAAAGAATTGGTAAATAATTAGTGTTTATTTATTAATTCTAATTTTCAAGGACTGATTTAATTACTTTTAATTAAATTTATCTTGATTTTTAGCCGTTTGTGTGCTATAAATAGTTAATTTTTAGGGGGCATTATTAATGTTAGATATAGATTATATTAGAAAAAATCCTGATGCAGTTAAGGAAAATATAAAAAAGAAATTTCAAGATGCTAAATTACCTTTAGTTGATGAGGTTTTAAATTTAGATGCTAAAATCAGAGAATTAAAAAATGAAGATAGTAATTTAAGAAATTTAAGAAACGTTAAAAGCGAAATGATTGGTAGCCTTTTAAAAGAAGGTAGAAAAGATGACGCTAATAGTGTTAAAGAAGAATTAAAAACCATTAAAGAAAGAATGGTTGTTGTTGAAGAGCAACTTGGTGATTATGAAAGAGATTATTTAAAAATAATGTATAAGTTGCCAAACATGATTGCTGATTCTGTTCCAATTGGTGAAGATGATAGTAAGAATGTTGAAAGAAAAAAATATTTAGAACCAAAAGAAAAAAGTTTTGAAATTCCATATCACTTAGATATTTTAGAAAGATTAAACGGCGTTGATGTTGATAGTGCAAGAAGAGTTGCAGGTCAAGGTTTTTATTATTTAACTGGAGATATTGCAAGGCTTCATTCTGCAATTATAACTTACGCTAGAGACTTTATGATAAACAAAGGTTTCACTTATGTTATTCCTCCATTCATGATAAAGCAAGAAATTGTTTCTGGTGTTATGAGCTTTGAAGAAATGGAAAACATGATGTATAAAATTGAAGGCGAAGATTTGTATTTAATTGGAACTAGTGAGCATTCAATGATTGGAAGATATATTAACCAAATTATTGATGAAAAATCATTGCCATTAACTTTAACAAGTTATTCACCATGTTTCAGAAAAGAAAAAGGTGCTCATGGTATTGAAGAAAGAGGAATTTATAGAATTCATCAATTTGAAAAGCAAGAAATGATTGTTATATGTAAGCCAGAAGAAAGCGAAGATTGGTATAATAAAATGTGGAATTACACAGTTGAATTATTCACAAGCATGGAAATTCCAGTTAGAACATTGGAATGTTGCAGTGGTGATTTGGCAGATTTAAAATATAAAAGCTTAGACGTTGAAGCTTGGAGCCCAAGACAGAAAAAATATTTTGAAGTTGGAAGTTGCTCTAACTTAACTGAAGCTCAATCTAGAAGGTTGAAAATCAGATATAAAACAAGTGAAGGGAATAAATTCCCACACACACTTAACAACACTGTTGTTGCTCCACCAAGAATGTTGATTGCATTTATTGAAAATCATTTGCAAGAAGATGGTTCAGTTAATATTCCACCAGTTTTAAGGCCATATATGGGTGGGTTGGAAAAAATTACAATTGCATAGAAAATAAAAAAATATCACGATTAATTCGTGATATTTTTTATTTTAGTGTTTGTTTGATAAAAATTCTTTTAAGCGATTTAACTTTTCTTCTTTATCTAATGCAATCTTTTCTTCTTCAGTTAATTCAACTTCATTTTCTTCTGAGTTGTTATCAGTTTCAGTTTCATTTTCTTCAGTTTCTGTTGTTTCATTATTTTCTTCTGAATTTTCAGATTCATCATTTAAAAATTCATCTAAAGGCATGTGAGTTTCATCAATTTCTTCGCCTTTTTCTTCAATTGATTCTTCCATTGAAACAACAAGATCTTCATCTGAAATGTTTAATTCTTCATTTTTATCAATATGTTTTATTTTTATTTCGCTGTCATCAAAAACTTCAGGTTCAGTTAAGGTTTCTTCCTCAACTTCATCTTCTTCTTTGCTTTTTTCAATTAGCCTTTCAACTTCTTCTTTAATTTCTTCTTCAAGTTTTTCTTCTTCTTGAATTTCTTCATCAGTTAAGTCTTCGTCGTTAACACCAGTGATTGTGTCGCTCAAATTTTGAGCTTCTTCTTTAGAAATTTCATTATCTTCGGTTGGTTCAATATTTTCAGTTGAAGATTCTGTTGTGTTTTCAAGTTCTTCAGTGTTAGATTCATCAATGATTTCTTCTGTTTCTGCTACTTCTTCTTCAGAGGCTAACTCTTCAGTTTCTTCAAGTTGCTCTTCTGCTTGATCGTTGTTTATTTCATTAGCAGGTTCTGCTTCGTTTTCAGATTCAATAGTGTTTGAAACTTCAACTTCTTGTTCTGAATTTTGATGATTTTGATCATTTAGGTTGTTGTTTAATATCATTAATTCAGTTGCTTCACTTAACTCTTTTTCGCTGTCTGAATCTTCTGATTCTGGAGAATCTTCAACATTATTTAAATTGTATTTTTCAGCTTTTGATTTTTTGATTTTTTCTTCTTTTTTATTATCTTCTTTTTCTTCAGAACTTTCTTCTAAGCCGTATCTTTCACTTTTGTTTTCAGGAGAATTAGAAAATAAGTTTCTGAAATCTTCTTTAATAAATTTAAAATTAGAGCAAGTTTTGATTATTGAATTAATTGTTGCTGAAGTGAAAGATTCTAAAACAATTATGAAATATGCAAAGTTAATGTTTATGCTATTTGAAATTGCAAAAGATAATGTTGCAAGAAGTATTATTAAAAATGCGCAAGTGTTTAAGAATTCAACAAACCAAAGAATGTTATAGTTATCTTTAAAGGCGCAAATAAAAGAAATTATAACTCCAACTCCAATTATTATAATGCTTAAATAAAGAGTTGCGAAGTATAATATTTTAAAGAATGTGTCGTCAGTGGTGATATTTGCAATGCTTTTATAGAAAAGAGCAAAGGTTATAATTGTTGCAAGGCCTAATATCATTAATACGACGTTAAGAATTTTCTTATTTTCCATGTTTTACCTCATTTTATTCAAAAGTTTTTTTGTAGCAATCTATTGATTCTGCAATGCATTCAATTGCGGCGTTTCTGCCTTCAACTTCTTTAACAACAACTGATCTATATTCTAAGGCTTTGTATACTTCCAAAAAGTGATGCAATTCATCAACAATATGTTTTGGTAGTTCAGATATGTCTCTAAAAGTGTTGTATTGAGGGTCTCCGAATGGGATTGCAATAATTTTTTCATCAGTTTCTTCTCTATCTGTCATTCTTATAATTCCGATTGGATAACATCTAACCAAACTCATTTTTTCTATTGGTTGACTACATAATACGAAAACATCCAAAGGGTCGTTATCGCCAGTGTATGTTTTTGGAATGAAACCATAGTTCATAGGGTAGTGGGTGCTAGTGTAAAGCACTCTATCAAGAATTATTAACCCTGTTTCTTTATCTAATTCATATTTGTTCTTTCCGCCTTTTGTAATTTCTATTACAGATATAAAATCATCTGGTTTAATTCTTTCT
>JAZUCB010000244.1:0-2728 GCA_045638985.1 Clostridia bacterium | reverse complement strand
GTCAGAGTGGTCTAATGTGCTGTCTTGGAAAGGCAGTGTATCGAAAGGTACCGCAAGTTCAAATCTTGTCCCTTCCGCCAAACTTAAATAATCCGAACTTTTTGTTTGGGTTATTTTTTTTGTGTTCTTCTCTTTTAATTTTTCATTTTTTGCTATATTGTCGAATTATTTTAGAGTGGAGAACTAAGAATGAAGAGTGAAAAGTTTAGAGTGAATAGTTAAACTTGTTTTTTTTGTTTAAATATAACCTTAAGCAATAATACTTTTTCTTTGTTTATATCAGAAAATAATAAAAATTGATTTTGTTTAGCAAAGTTTTAGTAAATATAAAATAATTGACCATGGGAAATCTTAAGTATATAATTATAGAAAAAACAAAAAGGAATATTTAGCATGGATAAATGGGATGAAAGATTTATGAAGATGGCTGAAACAATTGCAGAATGGTCGAGTTGTTTTCAAGAAAATAGGCATGTGGGTGCAATTTGTGTGAAAGATAAGAGAATTTTAACAACTGGTTATAATGGAGCACCTCAAGGTATATTAAGTTGTGCTGAAAGAGGAGAATGTTTGAGAAGAGTGAAAAATATTCCAAGTGGCACAATGCAAGAAGTATGTTATGCCGTTCATGCAGAACAAAATGCAATTATTCAAGCAGCAAAAATGGGGGTTAGCCTTGATGGAGCAGTTATGTTTGTAACTCATCAACCATGCATACTTTGCACCAGAATGATAATTAATTCAGGAATAAAAAAAGTTGTTTATAAAAATGGGTATCCTGATAAATTTGCTGTTGAATTATTTGAGCAATCTGGTGTTGAACTGGTTAAATATTCTGATTTGTTAGAAAAATAAATCTGAATTTTGTTTTAAAAAAGTTTTTAGTTGGAGAAAATATGGCAAAAGAAGAAAGAGATTTATATAACTTTAATGGTGAAAAAACTGGCAAAACATATTTTAAAGGCGAGCCTATTCCAAGTGGGTTTTATTCTATGGTTGTTATGATTGCAATTCAAAATAGTAAAGGTGAGTTTTTAATGCAAAAACGAGTTGCTTCGAAAGGTGGTGATTGGGGTGTTACTGGTGGGCATCCAAAAGCTGGGCAATCATGCGATGAGGGCATAATAACGGAAGTTGAAGAAGAATTAGGGATTGATATTTCAAACCAAAAATTAGAAGTTTTTGATTATGGTTGCGACGGCAAGGATTGCTATAAAATGTATTACACGCAAATGGATTTGGATTTGAGCAAACTAAAAATTCAAGAAGAGGAACTAACTGAGGTTAGATGGTTTTCAATAGCAGAGTTGCAAGCTATGGTTGAAAGAAAAGAGTTGAATGAAGATCAGGTGGCGTTTTTTATTAAATGCACAAATTATTTATTGAAAAAATGATTAATTTTATTATCAGCGAAAAGGAAAAACTATGAATATTGAAGTTTTACACATGATTGAAGGTGCTAAGCGAGCGCAAGGTTGCGTTGTGGTTATTGATGTTTTTAGGGCGTTTACTGTTGAGGCATATTTAGTAAGTAATGGTGCTAAAAAAATTATACCCGTTGGAGATAAGCAAATTGCGTATGATTTAAAGGAGCGAAATAACGATTGGATTCTAATTGGTGAAAGGCATGGGGTAATTTTGCCTGGATTTGATTATGGAAATTCGCCATCGCAAATTGAAAATATTGATTTTTCAAATAAAGTTGTTGTTCACACAACTAGCGCTGGAACTCAAGGGATTGCAAATGCAGTGAAAGCTGATGAAATTTTAACTGGAAGTTTAGTTAATGCAAATGCTATTGCAGAATATATTAAAAAAAAGGGCTTTGAAAAAGTATCTTTAGTTTGCATGGGGTTAGAAGGACTTGAGCAAACTGATGAAGATAATCTTTGCGCAAGATATATTAAAGATTTGATTGAAGGAAACGATGTTTCTTATATAGATGAAGAAGTTGAAAGGCTTAAATATTCTAGTGGTGCAAAATTTTTTGATAAAGCTCAGCAGAATGTTTTTCCAGAAAAAGATTTTTATTTAAGCACTGAGATTAATAAATTTAATTTTGTTCTTAAAGTTTCAAAAGAAGATGGTTTAGATTTTATTGAGAAAATTGATTTGGATATTTAAAAATTGTTTTTGATGTGATATAATCAAACAGAGGTGTTGAATTATGGACTTATATAAAGATGGTGGAATTAGCATAGCAACCATTGAACAACAAGATAAAGCAAACGTTTTGCAATATTTTTCTGAAAACGATTTTAATTGTGATAGAGAATCGGGTGCTTTAAAGCCAAGTGAAAGTCAGTTTAGCAATATAATTGATGGCATTATTAGTGGCGAAGATGATGTAAATAACATTTTTGTTTTAAGAAAAGATAATAATGCCGTTGGGTATGTTTCTATGTTTGTGGAGTATGGTAGGCTTAATTTGGGGCATATTGCCGTTAATAAAAATGAAAGAAGCAAGGGGTATGGTAAGCTATTAACAGAGATGGTAACCAAAGTGGCAGATCATGATGGCAGAGAGGTTGCTTTGTTTTGTATGTATAAAAATAGTTTTTGGAATGAGTTGGGTTTTGAAAGCCATGATGGTATTCATTTTTTAAGACAACCAAAGCCATATGTTGGAGAAAGTTTGCCTAAGTTATTTGTTGGAAAAGAAGAATATGCTAAAAGAAAGGAATTAGAAAGTGCAAGAGAGCATGAAAGTTTTGTTAATTTTTTAAAA
>JAZUCB010000243.1:0-1023 GCA_045638985.1 Clostridia bacterium | reverse complement strand
ATTAGAGTTGGAATTATTAAATCTGTAACCACTATTCGTGAAATCAATTCTTCAAACCCGTCCATTTTCCTACAAAAATAATTAGTTAATTTTTCTAGTTTTGGGTCTTTAAGTTTTTTGCAATATTCAACATGCATTCTTGAAATTAAATCAATTTTTCCAAACCAATCTTTAGCCCCACTTAAATTATTAACAACTTCATTAATTTTATCTGGATTTAAAACATTTGCTTTTTTTAAATTGTTAAAACCCATTATAACAGGTAACACAACACAACCCAACATTCCAGCAAAATAAGATTGTGAATCATTTCCAAAATCTTTTGCCGTAATTATGCTATTTAACCCCTCCATTGATATATTATTAACTGAAAACAAACCATTTCCAGTCTTTTTAGAAACCACTTCATTATTTATGCTTAAATTTCTTATTTTCGCACCAGTTCTACCATTTCTATTTTTTTTAGTTTCATAAGAATATGCGCACGCGTGACTAAACTCATGCCCTAGTGAATTAACGAACTCTCCAAAAGTTTCGATTTTAATAACAGGCAAAAGCGACCTATTAGACTCATCAACTTTATACCCATAAAAATATTTTCTCGCAACATTAATAATTTTATCATTATCAAATTCAAATAGACCATCATTTCCATCTAAGTTTTGAACAAATATTTTAATATCTTTTATTCTTTCTGTAACTTTAGCCAAAACTTCTTCATCAAACCTATATGCATCTTTAACTTTTTCAATAAAAAAATTAGTGAACTTATCGCTCATAAGCACACCCATATCGCTTAACTTATCGTCTGTTTTTTGTTCAACATACCCTTCTTTATTTGTTTGAACACTTGTTTTAATAAATTTAACGCTATCCACCATTGCCACCTATAATTAAATAATATCAAATTTAAAAAATTTGTCAATATCAACCTGGAATTAAATTAAATTTTAGTATAAAAAAAGATAGTTTAAAACTATCTTTTAGAAAATTCGCACCCACAATATTTTTGCCTATACAAAC
>JAZUCB010000242.1:0-2181 GCA_045638985.1 Clostridia bacterium | reverse complement strand
TAACAGATATATTTGTACTTTATGATTTTTAAATAAAGAAAAAACATTAGGAATGTAAAAGCTTTCCTAATGTTTTTTTGTAATCATATGATCTGTTAATATATATTAATTATTTTCTTTATATTGTTGTAATGCTTGAGCAAGTTGGTCTGGGCATGATGTGCCATTTCTGCATTGAACGCCTTTAAGAAGGGAAATAACTTCGTCAATATCTCTTCCTTCAACTAGTTTTGATATTCCTTGAAGGTTTCCGTTGCAACCTCCAATAAAAGATACGTTTTTAACTTTATTATCTTCAACATCAAAATTTATTTGCCTAGAACAAGTGTTTTTGGTTTTATATGTGTTCATATTTAACTCCTTTTATTCAACTAATGTTTCGTATAGAAATTCGAAAACGCTTGGTGCTTTTTCAGCCCATTTGTTGCAAGTGCTTATTGCAGTTGCTTTGTTAGGTGTTTTAACGCAAACCTCAATAAGAGATAGGTTAACAATTGGTTCTTTAATTTTAAGAATAACTTTATATGAGCCATCTGGATTTTTTTGATAATCGGTAACATATTCTTGGCTTCTTTTAAATAACATTAGATTTTCTTTTGCAAAATTTGTTATGTCATCTCTAACGCTTAACGGTATTCTTAAATAAAAGTTGCTAAGGCAATCTCTGCCATCTATTGTTATTGCATAAAATATGTTTTCTGGTTTATCTTCTGAGTTTTTATCGTTAACAAAAATTAAGCCTGCATCAATCAAATCTAAAAGTATTTGTTTGCAATCGAAGTATGTTAGCCATTTATTACGGCTAGTGCAAATATCAATGATGCTATTTTCTGTTAGAGGAATATCCATTTTATCCATAACAAAAAGTAATATTAATTTATTTATAGTGCTATCAACATAATACATTTTATTTTTCCTCAATTTTATCTGAAGTAGTATATCATAATCAAAAATGTTTTCAAACTATTAAATGCCTTAATTGTTAATATTTATTTGATTATATGTGTGATAAATTATATAATAACATATAGTAAAGGGTTAAAAAAAATGGAAAATAATAAACTAAAAACATTTTTGAATTGTTGCAATGAAATGATAGCTGGCAAATTTATTATGTCTGATGTGAAGATTTCTAAGCTTTTAAAAACAATTGCAACTTGTGAGGAACTTTACAATTTATTTGCAAAGTGTTTGTTAAATTTTAATTATAAGCAAGAGTTTAAGAATGCTATCAGAACAGAAATGATCAATGGTGGAATGTTTGTTTTGCCAGAAGAAAATGATAAAAAGATGGCTCTTGTTTTTTGTATTTTATTAGATTTAGACAATCAAAAATTTACTCTTCAAAATTTTATTAACGAATATTTTTACAATAGGGAAGGATATAATATTAGTTATAAAGCATTTGCTTATAATGTTTTAATACCTTTTAAAAATGCTATTTTAAATGAATTAAATATTGATGAGAATGGTGAACAGCAAGATTCTAGTTTGTTAAGTGAGGAAAAAATGGAAAATCAAAGTTATGTTTCAAATGACACATCTGAAATTATGATAAACGATAAGCATAAAATTTTATATGCTAATTTAGTTGTTGCAGTTAATGATTTATATGAAGCAGTTTTAAGAGATACTAAAGTTAAAGCAGATCAAAAAAATGAAATATTTATTATAACTAATGCAATAAAAGAAGCTTTAAAAATTGAAAATATTAAAATTGTTAATGCTTTAATTATTCCACTTGAATATGTTTTGGGTAAGAATAAAAAGGTTAAAGTTCAATATGACAATGTTAAAATGTGTTTAATTAAGATTTATAATTTATATGCTTAATTTATAATATAAAATGGCTAGCAACACATGCAATTATGATTGAAATAATTGTGTGTGTTGTTTTTTGTAGTATGAAAAATGAGTATTTTATGTTTGCTGATTTTAAAAATGAGTATGCTTGCATATGAATTGAAAATCCACCAAACGACACTAAACCTGTGCAAATAACACATGATAATTGACTTGGAAGATTTAATTGGCTGATATTTAAACAGCCTTGTGTTACTTCAATTAATCCATTTAAAATTGCGTTTAAAATTTGGTCTAAGTTTTTTATTTTAAATAATTTTGTTATTAAACTAATAAACGGATAAAAAATATTATATGTTGATATTATATTTGTTATTA
>JAZUCB010000241.1:0-2282 GCA_045638985.1 Clostridia bacterium | reverse complement strand
GCATGAACAATTGTTTTAATTAATTGTTTCTGATTTATTGTTTTCAACAATTAAGCATTCAGTTGTTAGAAGGGTACTTGCAACGCTTCCAGCGTGTTCAATCGCACATCGTGTTACTTTTGTTGGGTCGATTATTCCTGCTTTAATCATATCAACAAATTTATTGTTTAAAGCATCAAACCCGTGATTTGGATTTGAGTTTCTAAGTAATTTATCTATAACAACACTGCTTTCAATGCCTGAATTTTCTGTGATAATTTTAATTGGCGCTAGCAAACTTTTTAAAACAATTTCGGCGCCAGTTTTTTCATCGCTTTTTAAGCCCGAAATTAATGCCTTTAACGGTTTTATGCAGTTTAGAAGGGCAACACCACCACCTGAGACAATACCTTCTTCAATGGCGCTTTTTGTTGCACTGATTGCGTCTTCGATTCTTAACTTTTTTTCCATCATTTCAATTTCTGTTGGTGCACCAGTTTTTATAACAGCTATGCCACCAGATAGTTTGGCTATGCGTTCTTTAAGTAGGTTGGTGTCAAAATCGCTTGTTGAATTGTCAATTTGTGTTTGAATTTCTTTAATTCTGTTTTCAATTGCAAAGGGTGCTGAATAACCACCAGTTATAATTGATGAATCTTTGTTTATGTTTATTGAAGATGCTTTTCCTAATAATTCTTGAACATTTATTGAGTTAAAATTATTTCCAATTTCTTTACTTATTATTTTAGCATTAGTTAATATTGCAATATCATTTAGAAGTGCTTTTCTTTTATCTGCAAAAGCAGGGGATTTAATTGCAACAACATTTAATATGCCTCTTATTTTATTAACAACTAAAGCGTTAATAACTTCAGCCTCATATTCATCTGCAATTATTAAAAGTGGTGCATTTTCTTTTGAAACAAATTCAAGAATGTGAATTATTTCTTGAATGGAATTTATTTTATTTTCACTTATTAAAACATAGGCATCTTTATATTCACAAATCAGTTTTTCTTGGTTTGTTGCCATATAAGGTGATAGAAAACCTTTATCTAATTGCATACCTTCAATAACGGTTAGTTCAGTGTTTAATCCTTTACCATCATCAACGGTAATAACTCCGTGTTTCCCAACAATTTCAAATGCTTTGCCTATTAATTCGCCAACTTCCTTATCTTGAGCACTAATGCTAGCAACTTGTTTTATTTCTTTAGAATCGTTAATTGGTATGCTAATTTTTTTCAAAGTTTCAACAACGTTTTGAATGGCTTTTTTAATTCCACTTTTAAGCAAGATAGGGCTAGCTCCGGCACTTGTGTTTTTAACGCCTTCATTAACCATGCTTTGAGCAAGAACGCATGCTGTTGTTGTTCCATCTCCTGCAAGGTCGTTGGTTTTTATGCTAACTTCTTTAATTAAACTAGCACCTAAATTTTCAAATTCATTTTCAAGTTCAATTTCTTTAGCAATTGTTACTCCATCGTTAGTTATAAGGGGAGTTGCAAACTTACGCTCTAAAACAACATTTTTTCCTTTCGGACCTAATGTTAATTTAACAGCGTTTGCAAGTTTATTAACTCCTGCTTCTAGTTGTTTAATAGCTTCAAATCCTGTTAATATTTTTTTACTCATTTATATCTCCTTTATTAATTTTTATCTTAAAATTTTGTGATTAGTTAATGCTATGCAAATTATTAATTCTCGCTGATTATAGCCAGAATATCAACTTGCTTTATTAAAATATATGTTGAGTTATCAAAAGAAAATTCGCTTGATGCAAATTTATTAAAAATAACTTTATCGCCAACTTTAACTTCAAACTTTATTTCGTTTCCATCAATAAATCCACCAGTGCCCAATTCATAAACTTCAGCAACTTCTGGTTTCTCATCTGTTAAATCTGTTATTATCATGCTTTTTTGAGAACTTTCTAGTTTGGTTGGTTTTAAAACAACTCTATCGAATAATGGTTTAATTTTCATACTTTGTAATACCTCCTAAAAATTTTTAATAAATATTAATTATAAACCAATTTTAGTATAAGTTTAGAAAAGTGCGGAGTTCAAGTTTGTATGTCAAAAAAAAATAGATATTATTCTGATATTAAGATAATAAAACCTAATCGCCATATCTTAAATCTGCTTAACCGAATCACCGAAGTTTTAAGTGATAATAGTTACAACGAACACCGAAAAAATATTTTAAACAGTACACTTCCTTTGCTTTTAGCCGAAATTTGCGCCACTCCTAAAACTGTGCAACCCGCCCTGCGGCAATACGAACACCTGATTACAAAATGT
>JAZUCB010000240.1:0-5700 GCA_045638985.1 Clostridia bacterium | reverse complement strand
TGTTTTTCTTTGACATTTTTTGCCGAATTTTATATAATATTTATGAGAGAAAATAAGCTCAAAAAGAGCCAAAAAATTCTCTTTCAAACTGCAAATTTTAATATAAATCTAGTTTATGAATAAATGTATTTTTATACAATTGATAGTTTTATTGGATTACTTAATCCATTAATTGCTATTTAAATATAATAAATAAACTATTTATTTTAAATTTTGCATATGAAAGCAAAAATTATAAAAAATAAAATAATGGGTTTGAGGTGTTTCTATGGTAAACAACAATGCTAATCTAAATAATAATGATTTTAGAAATCAGCAAAATAATGCTAATGTTCCAGAATCAGATTCGGTAGGTTTTAACTATAGCGAATATGAAGCTGAAAAACAAAGGCGTGAAGATGCTTTAAAAAGATTGGCGGAAAAAGGAATTAAAACAGGGGATAAATCAAAGAAGAAAAAATTGCTTCTTATTATTCCTATGCTTATTGCTATGCTTTCGGGATTGCTTGTTACCATATTTGCAATAATGCCTAAAAAAGAACCAAAACAAACATTAACAATTTATAATAGGTTCTTAGGTGGTGCAAACGTTGGTTTAAATGAATTTGATAATGAGCAAATTCCAACAGGTATTACTATTGGAAAGCTTGAGGATTATGTTGACACTCACATAACAGGTTACAAATTCTTAGGTTGGTCGTTTGATAGTAATGCAACTGAGCCAATGGGTGATGAATTTAATGATTTTGTTATTGAAGACAATATTGATATTTACGCAATATATGAAGTTATTCATTACAAAATTGTTTATCACTTGGGTTATGAGTTGAATGGCAAAGAAGTTGTTTTGGAATATTCAAGTTATAATAACGAAGAAGAGTCTTATTATTACAACATGAAAAACGTTGAGTTGCTTTACCCAGAAACTATTTCTCCATTATTTAATTCAAATGATATAAATAAGTTTAAGCATTTCGTTGGTAAATATAGATTGCTTGAATGGAATACAAGGCAAGATGGAACTGGAATTTCTTATTCATTGAGAGTTGATAACGGAAACATAGTTGACTCATCAAAATATTTAAGTTCTATGCCTGATTGTGATGACGATCAAGTTTTAGATTTATATGCTAACTGGGTTGGAGAAGATAGAGCAATTATTTTCTATAATGGAAGTGATGAAAATTCTTCTCAAATGGTTTTAACATTTATTAATGGTGTTGGTTTTAAATATGGTGATTTATTAAAGGGTATCACAGATAAAATTAATGCTTCATACTTTAATGGTTTAACAAGTGCTGAGAAAAACTTCGTTACAAAATTTGGTTACACATTCAAAGGTTGGACTTTGGCAAATGGCGAAGCTATTAAAGGAAGCGATGATTCAAATCCTAAATACATAGACACCGATAGTGGAAACTCAGAAACTAAAACCGTTATAGTTAAAGATGAATATGGAAACAACAAACAATATTTCGTTGGTGCTGAAGTTTTTGCAAATTATGAAGCTAAGAAATATAATGTTGCATTCAGATATAATATTAATGACCCTAATGCTTATAAAGAAATTCAATTAACATTCGAAAGTGGCCAAAATGTCACCAAAGAATTGGTTGAAAATGGGGTGTATGAATTTTCTGACACTATTTCAAGTGTTATTGTCAAAAACGGTTATAAATTCAATAAATGGGTTGATGAACAAGGAATTAATGGAAAAGATTTATTTGAAAAAGTGTTTGTAGATGAGAATAACCCAGATGAATATTATTACATCTTTAAACCAGATGAAAGAAACACTTCATCTTATATCACAGCATACGTTAGTTCTGCAGTTGAAGAATATAACATCAAATTAAATTATGGTGTTGATAATTATGGCAATGAATTCTATGGTGGTTTCTTAGAAGAGAAATATAATATTGAAACCCAGTTCAATCTTCCATCAGTTGAGCAAATGAAAGTTTTATTTAACGATGAAGCAAACACTCAATTTGATTATGGTAAGTTGATTAACGATTATGAGTTCTTAGGTTGGAAAGTTACTGCTATTGATGAAAATGGAACAAACGTTGTTTTGGAAACTGTTATAACAGGAAACTCAAATGGCGAGATGATTTTCAACATTGATAGAAATCTTTATGGAAATGTTGAGTTAACTGCTCAATGGAAAATTAAAACATATGAAGTTGCAGTTAATTTAGAAACTAGTGTTGAAAAGCATTATAACTTCTATGAAAAATTTGAAGGTGAGTATGTTTTATTGAATGCAACAAATGCTAACACTTCAAGAGTTGTTATTGATGCAGGTAGTGCTAAAGATTTCAAAATGCAAATTGAAGATAAATATTCTCAACAATTTGAAAAAGCAATTTTGGTTGTTACAAAATATGGTTCATTTAATTTGGGTGTTAAATTAGACTCAAATAAGAACATTACATATATTGTTGAAAACGTTGCTGATTTCAATGGTTATATTACTGATCCATTCGTTGGATCATACGATAGCATTCATCAAGTGTTTGTTGTTTCAAATGGAGATAACATTTGCTTCAACTTCAAGGCTGTTGCAACTGCTGAAGAATATTGTTATGAATTATTGTTCACAGAAATTAGATTAGACTTTGAAATTAAAGTTAATGATATGAATTGGAAAGTTAACACATATAATGTTTCGTTCTATGAAATCACAAGCCTAGAAGATTTTGAAAACAACAGAACAGTTAGAGCGCAATACTACAATGGTTTCCAACATGAAAATATTTCACTTCCAAAAGTTGAATATAATAAAACAGTTAATAAAGGTGCTGTTAAAAACCCAGCAACCAAATCAGACAGAACATTCATTGGTTGGTATGAAATTATTGAAAGAGTTGAAGATGATGAAGTTGTTTTGGAATATGTTGAATATGATTGGGATAAAAGAGTTACAAGCGATGTTGAATTATTTGCTTACTATAGATTAAATGCAAACTTAATTTTCAACATATTTGATGATTTATCAGGTGAGTTTGAATTTTATGCAAGCGAAACCAATATTGAAAGTAGTGGAAATACAAAAGTAGGATCATTTGAAATTCCAGAACCAATTAAACCTGGTTATGAATTCAGCGGTTGGTTTAAAGATGCTGAGTTAACAACTCCAATTGATTTGAATCAAGCAATAACAGAAGATATTAGCTTCTATGGAAAATTTGAAGTTGTTGAATATTCAATAACATTCGCTGAAGGTTTATATGAAAATGCACCTGCTGGTTTAACATACACAATTAAAGATAATGTTAACTTAATTGCGAACACAGAAGATTTCCCACTTCCTGTTATGGAAGGAAAATGGTTTGCTGGTTGGTCTTTAGTTCTTGTTGAGCAAGACACAAATAAGGCTTACACAATGGCCAATGCAATTGCATCAATTGATCAAATAACTGGCGAAATTAAAACCGTTGATGGAACATTCGTTGTTACAAACATAAAAGATGTTTTTGGAAGAATTGTTTCAGGTTCGTACGGAAACATTCAATTAAATGCAACTTGGATCAACAAGGCTTTTAAGATTGAAACATCAACAGATGAAAGTCAAAAAGAATTTGTTGGTGAAAGTGGATTCATGGAAGGCGTTGACGAATCAGATTCTGGAAAAACTTCAGATAAAGTTGTTGAATACGGAAACTGGTTTAGTTTCGTTTATTATGTTCAACCACAAGGTTCTAATAGTGAATATTCTTTAATTGTTTCTGATGGTAATATTAGCCAAGAGATTAAAATTTCTGAATATCAGTTAGGAACAAAAATTGATAAAGAAACCTTTTCGGTTGAAATAAGCAAATATCAAAATTCAGCTGATAGATACTTAGTTAAGATTTCAAATATTAAAAATCATATTGATTATAAATTTGAGAATTTTGTTATTAATGAATACACAGTTACTTACAAAAACTTTGATGATTCTATAGTTGGCACTCAAGTGGTAAAACATGGTGATAAATATAGCTTGCCAACATTAGAACCAAGAAAAGGTTATAGATTTGTTGAGTGGAATTCTAATATTAATGGTGAAGGTGTTAAAGTTACAGCTAATTCAACTTGCACATCAGATATAACACTTTATGCAATATATGCTGAAAATCAATATACCATTGCATATAAAGATTCAGAGGGTAATCAAATCACAACATCAAGCACTTATGTTAAATTTGCTGTTGACCCTAGAATTTCATATAGCATAACAAGTGATGAATATGCTATTCCACAACCAATAATAGCTGCTGAAGGCTACGATTTCAAAGGATGGCGTGTTGATTCAATTCAAGCTGGTTGCGAGGTTTACGGTGTTAAATTTGGCGAAAATGAAATTGTTCAATTATCAAGCGGAATGATGATTGAAAAAATCTCTGCAAATTCATATGGTAACATTACTTTAGTTGCTGTGTTTGAATTGAAAGTATTCACAATTTCTTATGGAAATGGTGTTGGATACACAGTTGCTCTTGCAGAAGAGTTCGTAAGTAACTCAGTTGAGTATGGCAATGAAATTAAATTTGTTTTAACTGTTAATGAGTCTTATTCTCAAAACAACATTGACACAATTAAAGTTAGTGCTGATGGTTTAAGCGTTAGTATTGAAAATATTGATGGTGAAGATAACAAATATTTAATCACAGTTAGCAATATTACAAAGAATGCAGTTTTAGCTATTGAAGATTTAAAAATTAATTCATATAACTTCTCAATTTCTAACAACAATGCTGAATGCGAAGTTAAAAATTTAACTAACGTTGTTAATGGAAAAGTTAATTATGGTAATTCAGTTACTTTTGATGTTGAATTAAAAGCTGGATATTCAAGTTATGTGGTTATGGTTAATGGTGAAGTTTTAGAAGGCGTTGAAAATTATTTTGTTATTGAAAATATAACAGAAGATATAAGCGTTGAAATAACAACCGAAATTATTACTTACACAGTTGAATTCCAATTAAACGATGGTTCAAGCAATTCAAAATCAAGCATCACAAATGCATCTGTTGAATATAAAGTTACAGATACAGTTGAGTTTGAAATTATTGAAAGAACAGCTTATAACTTTATTGGTTGGTTTGAGTTTAAAGATGGCAAATATTTTGATGTGAATGGTAATGCATATGATGAATTATCAAACTCTGCATTAAATTCAACAAACAAAATATCTGGCATAGCTCAAGGTTCAATTGGAAATAGAGTTTATGTTGCTAAATGGCAAACAATTGAATACACAATTAATTACAACTTGAATGGTGGTTCATTTGAAACTGCCGGTTTAAATGTTTCAGAAAAATATACAATTGAATCAGCTTTAAATATCAATGTTGACAGGGTTGCAGTTAAAGAAGGTCACACTTTCAATGGTTGGTTCATTGAGTCTAAAAATGTTAATTATATAAATAATAGTTATATTAATGATACATATTATATTGGAAGTGGATTAACAACATTGGCTAATTGCTATGGCGAAATTAATGTTAATGCAAGATACACAATTAACACAAACAACGTTACATTTACTGATTTTGATAATCAAGTTGGATTTAGTTATTTAACTGAATTAGATCCAGAAACTTTAATGCAAAATTATGAAAACGCAGTAAATTATAATAGTGATTTTGAAGTTTATATTAAAATTGATGATGCTTATAATCAATCAATATCTAAAAACACTATTAAAATAAA
>JAZUCB010000239.1:0-1121 GCA_045638985.1 Clostridia bacterium | reverse complement strand
AATATTTACTTTCAACATCATCTAATAATGAAAAATTTGGATCAATAGAAAGATTGTTAAAGTATTTAACAATCCATTTTCTACATATTCCATGAATAGTTCCAATATCACAATTAGGCAATAATTCAATTTGTTCTTGAATATATTCCTTTTCGGAATTATCACATTGAAGTAAATACTTATTCAAACTTAACAATAAACGTTGTTTCATTTCCCAAGCTGCAGCATTTGTGAAAGTAACAACAAGCAATTCATTAACAGCAATCTTTTTATCAACTATTAAATCTAGCAATTTAACAACCATTGTTGAGGTTTTTCCAGTTCCAGCACTTGCTGAAACTAAAACATTATTATTAGATTGCACATAAGCTTTTTGCTCTTCATTCAATTCTTTTAAATATTCTCGTTCCACTTATTTTTCTCACCATTAAATTTATTTTTTAAATCATCAACAGTTGCAACTTTTTCAACTTTGCGAGTTTTATTCTTAAAAGCAACATCAAACAAGCATATGCCATTATACTTGCAATATTCACATGTTTTATTACCACCAATCTCTAAAGGATAAGGACCAATTTCTCCCTTTTCAATTCTTTCAACAGCATTTTGCATTAAATCATTAACAAACTTTCTAAGCACAAAAATCTGCTCTTCATCAATACACATATTATTGTAAGTATTATTTGACCCAAAACCACCATCATTCTTAGTTTTTATATCAATTATCTTACTTGAATAACCGGGGTTTTTAAGATTAAAATCAGTGTTTAAAATATTCTCAACACTATTCTCAATTATTCCATTAAGCATGTATAAAGAACTTTCTTTTTCTAAAGTAAATGAATTTTTTATTGGCAGATAAAAAGCGCCAACTGGTTTTAATTCATTATTAGCTTTAGCAAAAATATCCATATAAACTATTAATTGAATTTTTTTACCTGCTAATAAATCAGTATAATCACTAAATTTATCTGAGCCAGTTTTATAATCAATAACCCTAAATGAATCTCCAGATGTGTCAACCCTATCAATAATACCCTTTAATTTAATAACTTTTTCACCCACTTTAAACTCAACAGATGCCCCAATCTTATCAAAAGAAACTTCATATGCATTATCCA
>JAZUCB010000238.1:0-11260 GCA_045638985.1 Clostridia bacterium | reverse complement strand
ATTAGAATTTTCAACCAAATCATAATGTAATCCAGCACCTTGTTTTACTACATTAATATATATATCGTCTCTATTTATAGGCTCACCATCATATTCTTTTATTGCTGTTACATCTATTTTTAATGTTATTGGTTTAATTTCAAAATCAAACTTCAAATTAGCAGTCGATCCATCATTCCATTCATAATTTAATGAATCTTTTAACTTCACAATAACTTTCTGATTTCCGGAATTTATCATTCTATCATTTTCAACTATCATTAAATCATCATCAATATGATTTAGCTCAAATATTTGTTCATCACCAGTGAAATTAAACTCTGTTTTTATAGGAGTTGGATTGTTTTCAATTCTAAATTTGTTTATAACAAAATCAAAATATATTTCATTTTTTGTTCCATCGCTCCACTTATAATTATAGCCATCTCTTAAATAAACCTTAACCTTATACGAGTTAGCGTTTATTCCCTCATTGCCCGAAATGCCCATCAATTCATTATCTAAACCAATAGGATTATAAGTTTGAATATTTCCATTATAAATAAAGTTTGTTAAGTCTGCTGTTGGCTTTAATAATTCTTTTTCATTAACAGTCAAATATCCTTTAACTAAAGTAACATTATAATTAGATAATTTACTATTATAATGCTGATTACTTTTATCAAAATAAATTTCATATTTACCAACTGGGTTATTATTAACATAAGAACAAATAAGATTAATTGATGTTTCTCCTGTGAACAATTCTTTTGGATCATCATTTCCCTGGAACCCACTAAACGAATACCCCAACTCTGGCATTTCGTCACCATATTTAATCTCATAACTTCTTGCAGTTACTTGCAAGGTTGCTTTTTCAATTTTAAACTCAAAAATCAAATCTTCAGTTGTTCCACCTTCCCATTTAAATGCATCTTTATTACATAAAGAAATTATAACCTCATAAACCCCTGCATTAGTTTGCTTATAATTACTAATTGAATAAACATTGTCTATATAACTTGCATTCAAACCACTAAATTGCATAACTTGCAATTCACCATTATAAACATATTGCTCAGAGGAAACTTGGTTTGGTTTAATAATAAAAGAATTCTCAGTAACAACCAACACCCCTTTCACAAAGGTTAAAGTGTAATTTTTCAATTCATTAATAGGTTCTTGGTTTGAATTTTTTGCAATTATAGAAATTTCATAATTATACACAACAGGATTACTAGAATCATATGAACAATTTATTTTAATTGTAACCCCTGCTAAAACCTCAGCAACTGTCTCTCCATAAACTAAGCACGATGAATCAACCTTATAAGCATAGTTTGGCGCAACGCTACCAGCAGTAATGGTATAATCATTAGCCGTAATGATTAATTCTTTTTTATAAACTGTTAATTTAGCCGGAGAATTTTCATAAGTTATAACGTAATTTTCAATTTCTTGTGGTCCAGTTAAAATAATATCATACTCTCCTGCATTGCGTTTTTCTGGATATAAAACATCATAATCGCATGATAATTCAATCTTTTGTTCATCTGCAAAAACCATTTCATAAGTTTCATTGCTAACAAAACCTTCAATTTTCGTTTCGTGTTCAGGTTCGTTTTCTCCATAACAAATTTCTTCATTTACCACAGCAACTTTTAATGAAGCTTTATTTATAACAAATCCATCTGTAAACACAACAGGATCTATATCATCTTCAATACTTTCATTTATCCATTTATAGTTATAAGTGTCTTTTAAAGAAATTGTTACAGTATATTTGCCTGCGTTTTTCTCAAAATTTCCAGAAATACTCATAATATTAGAATCAAAATTATCATCTGGTTGATATTCTTGAATCTCACCATTATAAGTGAATTCAGTTAAATCCTCTGTTGGTTTAGATAATTGTTTTTTAACAACAGTTAGAGTTCCACTAACGAAAGATATTTCATAGTTTTGCGCTGTTGCACCACTTACAACTATTTCATAACTTCCAACATCGTTTTTATCATCTTCTAAATGGTTATATTCGCACAATATTGAAACTTCTGATGATAACACGCTTTCTGTTTCACCTAACACAAATCCATTTATTACATATGTATATTCTGGTGCACTTTCTCCATAAACAACAGTTTTATTATCTGCTGTTATTGTTAGAGGTGCTTTTTTAACTGTTAATGTTCCAGTTACAGGTGTTATTAGATAATTTTCTGCCGTTGCTTCATCAACAACTATTGAATATGTTCCAACATTATTTCCCTTCACATACTCGCATGTAATTGAAGGCTGATTAGTTAACACACTTTCATTTTCAAAATTAACAAAGCCATCGTATTCAACCTCATAATTTGGTGCTTCGCTTCCATAAATTATCTCACAACTTATCACTGTTATTGATAATGACTCTTGGGTTATTTGGAATGTAAACTTTAAATCAGCAGTAGAACCATCACTCCATTCATAATTTGAAACATCTTTAAATTTTACTACAACTTCTTGACTTCCCGCACCTGTTCTTGTGTTATTTTCAATTGTCATTAAATCTGAAACAAAATTATTTACTTCAAATGTTTGTTCAACACCAGTATAGGTGAAATCTGTTAAAATTGGAGTTGGGTCTGTTTCTATTCTAAATCTATTAATAACAAACTCAAATTTCAATTCTTCTTGCGTTCCACCAACCCATTCATAGTTATCTATATCACTTAAACTTACAACAACTTCATATGATCCTGCTTTGGTTTGAGTGTTTCTAAATATGGTCATTTTACTAGCATCAAAACCAGTTGGATTATATTTTAACTCACTTCCATTATATGTGAATTTGTTTGAATCCTCTGTTGGTTTTTCTAATTGAGCCTTTTTAATTACAAATTGATACTGCTTAGACTCATTTGTATCATCGCTCCAAATAGTATTAGCGACATCTTTTAACGAAACTGTTGCAAAATATTCATTAGCATTTATGCCAGTGTTGTTTGTTATTACCATCGTATCAGAATCAAAACCATTTGGTTCATGTGTTATAGCAATTCCACTGTAAGTATAATAAACCACTGTTTGATCAGGAATTTCCACCACCTTTAACCATTTAGCATAGAACTTTTTATCTCCAGTTGAACCAGTTGCAACTTCAACTATAGGTCCATCTGTAAATCCATTATTATTATACCAACCATCAAATTTATATCCTGTTCTTGTTCCTTCTGGTAAAACTTGCGTATCTGATTCAATTGTGTATTCAATATCCTCAACGTAGTTTCCATCATTTTCTTCAAAAGATATAATATATATTCTTGCAATTGCTGTGTATTTAGCATAAACATTTAAATCACTAAGTATTCTATATAAATCAACTTCATTACCACCAATGTCAACCCATTTATCAAATGTGTAGCTATATCCTTCAGAATCTTCTCGTGATGGCGCTTCAACTAATCCAACAGCAGACTCCCCATACATTACTGTTTTAGTTGCAATCTCACTCCTGTCATGATTATAGAAAGTGACTGAGTATTGTTTTGTTGTTCTTTCGAAGTTCGCAGTTATTGTTGTATCACCTGTAACAGTTGTTGTGCTTCCAGTTATTACACTTCCATCAATTGTCCAATTTTTGAATTCGTATGTATATTGTGCATTTGAAGTTGCTGGTGTTGCTGTTACCGTTATTCCATTTATGGTTATCCTGTTATCATCAACTATTATAATTGAACCCTCTGAAACATCTGATATTGATGCTACATCAACATTTCCCCAAACATCTTCATTCTTTATAATATTGACAGTATGTTTATTAATCTCCCACTGTGCCGTTAAAGTTATGTTTCCAAATGAACCGGGTTTAATTGTTTCAATAACCTCATTTAAGTAATTTGATTCATTAAGTGTAACTTCTTCACCTAAATTGTCAATTGCTTTTATACTTACACCTACACCTTCTCCTACATTAACTTCACTTACCAACCAACCTTTGAATGTATAACCCTCTCTTGTTGGTGTTATTGTGATATTATTAGATTCTTCAACTGTGTAAATCGTATTACTTCCTGCACTTCCATCATTATTATTCATTGTTATGGTATATTCTATTGGAATTTTGTTATAAGTGCAATAGACATTCAAGTTCTCAGTAACACAAGATAAATCCACAACCTCAGTTCCACCATATTCCGAAACCCAAACATTGGGATCAAATTCATATTTATATCCTAAGCTTGGAACTTTTGTTGGAATAAGTCCATAACTTGAAAACTCTGCAGATTCACCATATTTAACTCTAACACTATCTAACTGATCACCAAATTGATCGTTAAAAGTAACCAAAAATGTTTGAACACTCCATTTTGCATGGAAAGTTTTTTCACCATACGATGAATCTGATATGCTTGTTATTTTATTGCTTGATTTTAAATTAGAATCATCTAATGAAGTATATCCAATTCCATCACTATCATAATACTTGCCAGATTTATATTCAAACCAACCAACAAATGTGTGTCCTTCTTTTTCAATATCTGCAATTGTTGGTAATAGTTTACTAGTTCCATATTGGTAAGTTAACACATAATTTCCATCTTCTTCTAAAGTCCAACCATCAATTATTCCACCATTTGTAATTAAATTAATATTATATGTTCTTGATTTTCTAGTAAAATTAGCAAAAACTTTTGTTGCCCCAATAATCATGTAGTTATTAGCGCTTGCTCCACCATCAATAGTCCAATTAGTGAAACTATATGAATATTGATCAGTTTGCACATTTGGTGTTGCTGTTACTGTGGTTCCATTTATGGTTATTTTGTCATCATTAACTGTGATAGTTGAACCATATGGAACACTTGATATTAAACTACTAGTTACTTTTCCATAACTTGTGTAATTTGATTGAATCGTTACATCATATTTTTTTGTTGTTCTTTCGAAATTCGCTATAATAGTTGTATTGCCTGTAACAGTTTTTGTACTTCCAGTTACTGCACTTCCATCAATTGTCCAATTTTTGAAACTGTATGTATATTGTGCACCCGAAGTTGCTGGAGTTGCTGTTACTGTTATTCCATTAATTGTTAATGTATCTCCACTAACTTCAATAATTGCTCCATATGGCACATTCGCTATCGAACCCTGACTAACTGTTCCATAATCTACATTGTTTGAATTGATCGTTACATCATATTTATTCGTTGTTCTTTCGAAATTAGCTGTAATAGTTGTATCACCTGTAACAGTTTTTGTACTTCCAGTTACTGCACTTCCATCAATTGTCCAATTTTTGAAACTGTATGTATATTGTGCACCCGAAGTTGCTGGTGTTGCCGCTACTTCCGATATATAAATAGTTAAAGTTGAACCACTAACTTGAATAGCTGTTCCATATTCAACGTTTATAATCTTTGTTTCGTCACCTATTCCCGATGATGTTTGCAACTTTCCATAGGCTGGGTTATTTGTTTTAATTGTTACATCATACTTCTTTATTACGCTAGTAAAAATTGCCGTGATGGTAATATTGCGAGTTACTTCATCCCCGTTCACAACACCACTCCAACGCTCAAACTCACGGTCATATTGCGCAGTATCTATTGGCTCTGCAATCACAGTTCTGTCATCAATTATCAACATATTGCCACTAATTGTTATTCTACTTCCGGACGGTACAGTAATTGATAAAGGGTTAACTTTTCCAAAACTAGAACTATTTGTAACAAAATCAACCGTAACAAAATTCTCTTCCCACAAAGCCGTTAAAGTTATATCGCCAAATGAGCCATCACATATTTGATTAATAACATCGCCATTTTCAAGGGTTTCCATTGTTCCATTTGTTAGTATTCCTCTAACAACTTCACCCTCATCAATTCCACTCACTTTCCAATAATTAAATGTATAGCCTTGAGATTCTAATTCTTCAAGCACTAATGAAGATTCAATGCTATAACTTCCGCTATTGCTTGAAACCAATTCCATTGAATCAACATAAGCTATTGCACTTTGAGGATTATTTAAAATTGGGTATAAAATTAAGTTCTCATTTGCATTTGCCCCAAATCCTCCATTTTTATTTACGCAAACCTCCCATCCTTGTGTATCATCTTGCAAATGCATATAACCATTTACTCCATCAGGCTTGCCTATGTTTGACTTACTGGTAACTATTATTCCGTTATTATCCGTTAATAACACTGCATCATCTATAAATTGATAAATTTTAAATTCATCATCTTCAAAATAATATTTAGGGAAAAAGCTCCAACCCTCAAAAATATCCTCATAACCAGTTAAAACAGGTAAACGACCATTTATTTGAATTAAGCAAGTTTTATCTTCATATATTTGAAGCATATTATCATCTTGAATGAAGTAATATGTTTTAAATGTTGATAAATTAGCTTTGTTTTGAGCTATCGTTTTATCACTATCATAAACTGAAAAATTTGCCAACTTTAATTCACGAACTTGCGTGCCTTCATCTAACTCCAACACAGGAAATAAAATCATATCTTTAGGATATTGAAACCCATACTCTGAAAGTATCACATCTGTATAGCTTGAAAAATTCATTCCATTAGGACCTTCTATTGTTTGCCCTATAAACACTCCATCTTCATCAAATGGAACTGTATACACATATGAAGGAGGCGTATATTTTGTTAAAACCCCATTATTCATATAATAATTAGGATAAGTACTCCAACCAGCAAATTCAAAACCAACCTTATTTAAAACCGGCAAATTAGGCATAGTGTCTTGCTCTCTTGGCAAAGGTGTTAAGCAGTTTTCATCAGTATAAATGTCTTGCGAATCTACCAAAAAATAATAAGTTTGATATATATTTAATTGATCCAAACTATAAAAAGTTGTGTCATAAGATAAGATTAGTTTACTAACCTTTTCCCATTGAGCTGTTAAAGTTACATCTCCATATGAACCAACATCAATCTGCTTTATTATATCATTATTAGCAAAAGTTTTCGTTGTTCCTGAATAAGTTACCCCTTTAATAGTTTCTCCAGATTCAATACCACTTATTTTCCAACCTCTAAACGAATAGCCAGCTCTAACAGGTTTAAAATCTTCAGTTAACGGATTTTCTGCCTGATTTATTGTATAAGTTACATCTTGTAAAAATTCATTACTCTTTTCATAAAATGAAAGCTTATACTCAATTGCATCCAATACCGGATATAAAACAATATCCATTGGAGAGTTAAAATTAAAATTAGAGTCAGTATACCAACCGCTACCGCTCGATCCAAAATTATTAAACCCGCTATTTAAGTTTCCTCCAGGTTGAGCTAAATCTGAAACAAATCCAAAATCCCCATTCTCATCATACATTAATGTTTGCGGAACGTTGAAATATGATGAACTAGTTGAAACTTTATTAGACCCATCATGATAATATTTAGGGAATGTGCACCAGCCTTCAAAACCGTTATAACCTGTTAAATCACCCCCAGCTTGAGTATAGGTTGGTAAACCATATCTTTTAACTCCGCTTGTATTTTCGGTAAATCCATAATCTATCACCTTTTTTAAGCAACGTGAATCGTGATAAATATCACTACCACCAGTAACAAAATAATATGTTTTTAATGCGTTATATGGAGTGGCAGATGAACCGTTGTAATAATCAGTTCCACTTAAAATAATTTTATGAACTTTTGAATTATCAACAGTTAACTCTGGAAATAAGATTACATCCCTATCACAACTTGCAAAAACATTATCATATCTAACAAGCCATCCATAAGGACTTGAACTACTATATTCACCAATATTTGTAGGATATATAATATGATAATCACTTGAACTATTTGTATTATTATTTTTAATTGCTTCTCCATCACTAACCACAAAGAACTTAGTATAAGCCGAAGTATACCAAGCACCATTCACTATCGATTCACTTGCATTTTTATAATATCTAGGATAAGTGCACCAAGCTGAAAATGTAAAACCTGCCTTATTTAATATTGGCAAATTTGACCAGCCAGTATTAGGATTTATCTCTAAAGGTTTCGAACATGCCTCATCCTCATATATTACTTTTTCTCCCTTTATATAATAATAAATCTTGAAAACATTAAGATTATTTAAATCATAAAAAGTTGAATCATAGGTTAAAATTAATCGTCGAGGCCAAACTGCGGTTAATTCTATATTTCCAAATGAACCTTTATCAATTTGTTGTATAAAATCATCATTTCTAAATATTTTTTGAGTTCCATCAAACAATAAACCCTCAATTTTTTCTCCCTCATCTATTCCAGTTATTCTCCAACCCAAAAATCTTAAACCACCTTTTGTTGGATTATTTAATATTATTTTTGACTCATCTGTGTATGATGTTGGATTTGAAGATGAAATTGTACCACCATCAAGATTATATGTTATAGAAGATGTTGTTTTTGTTTTTTCAGCAAAAGAAATAGTAACCTTTGCAGTTTCAGTTGATGTAGAGTTAACAGTAACAACAATCCCTGAATTTGAGCCAGCAAACATATTCTCAAATCCACCGCCATTGGAATATGAAAGAGATTTATTATTTTTAGTTCCTTTATTACCAATAGAACTACCCTTAGCTAAAATGCAAGAATTTGTGTAATTAGTTGTTGTCAAATCATTCGATCTATCACCCACATAAATAACTTCGCAGAATCCCCCATTTCGCACATTATTATTTCCATCAGCACTCGGATTTACCCTATATACAACTATACCTGAACGGGCTATTGAAGTATCAAAAGAACTACCATAACCTTTGACCCTATATTCAAGCATAAAAAACTCTCCAGATTCACTACTTGAGCCAAATTTATAAGCAATGGTTTTACCATAATTTGTTGTTGCATTTGCATAAAGCGTTACTGAAATATTACCACCACTCCAATTATGTATTTCTTCTATTGGAGTTGTTTTATCGTCATCACTATCAGATTCCTCAATCCAACCAACTTTATTTCTAAAATACGCATTAGTCGATAGATTCTTCGTTGATGAGGCCAACAAATCCAATTGTTGACAACCAACAGATTGTGTATAATCAGTATTATATTGATACAAATCTCCTGCACCAAAAGTATGCATCAACTCATGACACAATGTTGAACTTTGCATTGGTGTAGTACCGCTAAATTCAAGCATTGTAATCATGTTACTAGAGCTCCACGCCTTTGGCCAAAGAAATGTAGCCCACTCACCAGATTTTCCAGCAAAAGCATTCACTCTAAAATTAAACTCGTCAAAAATAAAATTTTTATTAGAACCATCAATATCTTTTTTTTCATCTACAGCACCTTCAAAAATTGATGATACAATATCATAAGAATCATCACCAGTATGATTTAAATAATAATTATAAGACTCTGGTGCAACACTACACACATAATCTATGTTAATATTCACAAACCCCTGCGACATTCTATCAAAATAAAACCATACATCTTCCCTAAAAGTTGTTATAATGTTGTTAATTTCACTCTGGGAGAAATAATTACTTGTATCAGAAGGATAATTAACAAAATTAAACAAAATATTAATTGTTTGCATCCCTTTAACATACGGATTATATACTATATTGCTATAAGAGCCCGAAGATGCAAGCATAGGCATATCAACAATGTCGTAACTAACAACGTCTTCAACCTCCTCATCTATGGGATCAATATACCTTACATCATCTTGCGGAGAATAAAAACCATCACCAGCAATTTCAGAATTTACATAATCAACATTTAACTCTATTTTTTTACTTATGTTAAAAAAACCAATTCCACCCATTAGCACAACAGCTATCATCATAATTATTGCTAATAAATTTTTCCTATTTTTCATATGCGTTTTAATTTCCTTTTTTCTTTAGTGAGTTAAGATTAAAAGCTTTAACCTTTAAATATATTTATATATTTAACATCAAAAAAATTATATCATAAACAAATCAATTTCACCAAATAATAACACACAAAAAAATACAATTTGCACACCATTCTCGCCAGCATCAAAACATGAAAATAAATAATTCAACCCATTAAAAAAATAGCCTTAAAAACCAATTGTCAAGAACTCAAAAAAAACACCTTTAAACACAAAAAAACCACTGAACTATTTTATAGTTCAGTGGTTTTTTTAATTTAACTTAAAATAAATTTGTTAACGAGCAAAACCAAGTTTTTAAATTATCATTCTGCAATCAAATTAATTTTAAGTATAACAAAATTCTTAGTTTTAATTTTCATTTTTTTCATTTTCTGAAGCATTATTTTGATTTTTTTCTTCATTGTTTAATTGTTCTTTATTTTGAGCAATATCATCTATTAAAGCTTCACCAATCAAATCACCATTTTGTTGATTTTCATCTTGAGTTTTTTCGCTGTTTTGGCTATCTTTTTTATCATTAACAATTATTCCCAAAACAACCAAAATTCCACACACTGATAAAAACACACTTTCAAAAACCGATTTATTAAACTCAAAACCAAAAACTGCCGATAAATTTTCAACCAATAAAACAACTGCACCCATCAGCGCAACCCAAAAGCTATATTTTTTAAATCTACTCATTTTCATCTCGCTTATTATTTAACTTTTCATCAATTTGTTGTTTTATATCTCTAACATCTTCTTGAACTTCCTTAACAATATTTAAAGATTCACTCAAATTATCAATAATATCTTGATACTTCTTTTCTCGTGCATTGCTATCTTTTAAAACATAACACAACAAAACAACAAATAACACTGCCCATAATCCATTGCCAATTGCTAAATTTAAAATTTCTTCCCACATCTTAGTTATACTCATTTAACATTTGAGCATACGCCTTTTCACCAATCATTCCAACTATGCTCATTTCATTTTCAACTAACACATTTTTAGCATCGGCTTTTTCAAGCATTTTTAAATAATCATTCATCATTTCAACCGATTTGCTTCTCTTAAAATTATTAACAGTGTTTTCACCATATTTGGTTGTTAATTCAAGCAAATCATAATCATGTTCTTTATTAGATTTTTCAACTTGCTTTTTAAGTTCTGCATATTTAATTTCATACTCGGCTTCAATTTCAGCAATTTCATTATTATACTTAATAACTTCTGCTTGTTTTTTATTTAAATCGTCTGTTAAATTAGAAATTTTTTCATTTAATTTATAAGCATATTCAATATCAAAATCGTTTAATGCCTTATTTTTTTCGCTTTCAAGAGATTGCAATTCAAAATTAATGCTATTAATATTTGATGAATATTCTTCATTTAACTTATTAAAAT
>JAZUCB010000237.1:0-1538 GCA_045638985.1 Clostridia bacterium | reverse complement strand
AAATAATAATTTTTAAATTAATAAAAAATCATAAGTAATTTGTTTTACTTATGATTTTTTTTGTTTAAATGATATTTTTATAAGAAATCTTGATTTTTTGATAAAAATTTAAAATTTATAAAGGAAAAACGTTTTTAAAGTTGTAAATTATTATTGTATGCAAAATTTACACAAAATATGTTAATAACATCATTTTTTGTTTAAGGGAGATTGAATTGGATAAAGGTTTTTCAGCTGATTGGATTTCAGAATTAAAATCTAATAATGATATAATTTCAGTTATTTCAAAATATGTTAATCTTCAAAAAAAAGGTAAAACGTGGTGGGGTTGTTGCCCATTCCATTTTGAAAAAACACCATCTTTTGCAGTTAATGATTATGAACAATATTATCATTGCTTTGGTTGTGGAGAAAGTGGAGATGTTATTAAGTTTTTAGAAAAGATTGAAAATTGTGATTTTTATGATGCATGTGTTATTCTTGCAAAAAATGCTAACATGAAAATTCCAGAGTTTAATAATGATGAAAATTTAATCCAAACCAAGAAGAAGAAAGAAATAATTTTGAAAATTTTAAACGAAGCAGGAAGATATTATTTTAGAAATCTGAATTTACCTCAGTCAAAAGTTGCTCTTGATTATTTAATGAAGAGAAATTTGGATATTTCAACAATAAAAACCTTTGGAATTGGTTATAGTGTTGGCTGGGAAGATGTGATTCATCATCTAAAAGGTTTGGGTTATTCTGAAAAGGATATGATTGATGCTGGTTTAATTGAAAAACGAAGTAATGGTAATGGTTATTATGATACACAAAGCAAAAGATTGGTTTTTCCAATTATTAATTCTTTTGGCGACGTTGTTGGTTTTAGTGGTAGGATTTTAGAGAAAACTGATTTTGCAAAATACAAAAATACTGCACAAACACTGGTTTTTGATAAAAGTAAATGTGTTTATAATATAAACAATATTAAAAAACTAAAGCAAAGTAATGAATTGAAAGAAATTATTCTTGTTGAAGGCCAAATGGATGTTATTTCATTATTTAAGAATGGTGTTAAAAACGCAGTTGCATCTTTAGGAACTGCATTAACTGCTAATCATGCTAAAGAATTGAAAAAGTTTTGTGATAAGGTGGTTGTTTGTTTTGATGGTGATGGGGCTGGAATAAAGGCGACCCTTAGATCGATTGAAATTTTGCTTAAGGCTGGCTTAGAAGTTTATGTGGCTAGTTTGCCTGTTGGGGTTGATCCAGACGAGTTTATTATTAAATATGGTAAATCTGAGTTTGATAATATAATAGCCAACGCTAAGTTTTGGGTTGAGTTTTTGATAACAAACTATGCAAGTAATTATAATTTATCGAAATCAGAAGAAAAAACCAAGTTTATTTCTGATGCGCTTAACGTTGTTAAAGAGTTGAAAACAGAAAGTGAACAAGAAATTTATTTAAAAATGATTAATTCATTGTCTGGAGTTTCTGTTTCAGTTTTAAAAAATGATTTACATAATACAAATTCAACTAATGTTGTTAGTGAG
>JAZUCB010000236.1:0-3159 GCA_045638985.1 Clostridia bacterium | reverse complement strand
AATGGAAGGTTTAATTGGTGCTAGTGTATTTAACCTTGGCAGAATGCTTTATTCTGATGGAACAGGTATGTTGGCAAGTGTTTTTAGTTTTTCAGGAAAAACTGCATATGTTAGCAACACAAACACAATTATGGAAGGCATGGTTGTTGAATTTATTGATAACAATATGCAAGTGATTCCTAATCTTGTTAGAAAAATTGTTGCTATTGATAGAGGAACTCAAACTATCACTTTCGACACTGAAATTCCAAACACAAATTTAACTATTTGTGCTATTGTTCTTCAAAATTCATTCCAAAAAGAAATAACCGGAATAGAGAAAATTTTATCTTCAACTGGCACTATTTATGGCTTAGATAAAGAAGTTTATCCATGGTTACGCCCATATGTTGATGATGCTATTGATGAAATCACAGATTTAAGAATTCAAACAGCAATTGATGCATTAGAAGAAGAAACTGGAAGTGTTGTTGACTTTATCTCTTGCCCAAGCAAGGTTAAAAGATATTATCAAGAATATTTAAGCACTTTCCGTAGAAACATTGACTACATGAATTTGGAAGGTGGTTTTAAAGCTATGAGCTATGCTGGTGTTCCAATTGTGTCAGATAAATTTGCTTTGATGGATACAATGTATTTATTAAACACAAAGAGCATGACTCTTCATCAACTATGTGATTGGCAATGGTTGGAAGGGGAAGATGGCAGAATTATTAAACAAAAACAAGGTTTCCCTGTTTATTATGCAACATTGGTTAAATATGCAGATTTAATTTGCGATAAACCGAATGGTCAAGCTAAAATTTGTAATATTGTTCATCCTAGTTCTTTGGGTGGCGATTCTTCAAATGATAACAATGAAATGCCAAGCGAATAAAATTAATAATTAAAAGGAGGGTTGGGAAGGCGATGGCCTTCCTAACTTATTTTTAGAATGCTTATAAAAATAGAAAAAGATTTATTTAATATAGCGCTGAGAATTAAAAACATAGATAATGGTTATTTTGTTTGTTTTAACACGAAAAATAAAAAGTTTGAAGTGCATAATAAAAATCAGGCAAGAGGAACATATTCTGCAACAATTCCTTTTAATAAATTAGATGCAAGGGCAGTTGATTATTTAAATGAAACGCATGTTAGAAATCATAAGCAAATATTTAAAGCGATAGAAGAAAATAATAAAAAGTTAGATCAAAAATTAAAAGAAGAAAATAGTGATAAGGTTAAATATAGAGTTGACGAAATATATAATTACTCAAGAAGATATAGCAAAACCCCTGATTTTGATTTTGAAAAAAATCAATGGGTTTAAAGGAGGTGTAATTTTATGTTGGTTAAAAACGTTGTTTTAAGTGCTTTAAATATGCTTCAAAATACTGATTTAACTAATGCTTTGAAAGTGGGTGGTGAATTAACTGCCGACCAAAAAGAAGAATTAGATTTAATGGTGATGTGTGTTAATTTGGTTAATAACATAATTGCAACTGAATATATAAAATTGAAAGAAAAAGTGACTTTGCATAATACTGGTAACAAAATATTATATAAAGATATTTCCAACAAAAACATATTAGATATTGTCAATATTGTTGATGAATATGGTAATAAACTTAAATTCCAAACAGAATATGATGGAATCAGAACTAAGCAAGGAAAACTGGTTATAACATATGTTTTTATTCCTGATGAGTTAACGATTGAAGATGAAATAGATTTTAAAACTCATTTAACAGAGCGTGTTTTTGCGTATGGAGTTTTGGCTGAATACTTTTTTATAAAAGGTGTTTTTGACGATGCATCTGTTTGGGATATAAGGTTTAAGCAAGCATTGCAAACAATTAGAAGAAGTTTAAAAGAAATTAAAGTTTTAAAAAGAGAGTGGTTGTGAAATGTTTTATAAAAATTATTTAACAACTAAAAATGTTAGTTATAAAATTTATGATTTTGCATCATTTGCGAATGGGATTAACACTAATTATGATGATAAGTTGATGCCTTTAAAATATAGCAACAACACATATAATTTTAGTTTTAACAATGGTGCACTAACTAATGGTTTGGGAATTTCTGAATTTAAAGTTAAATATTCGGCTAAGGATTTATCTAGAGAGCATGGTTTTAAAATCCCTGATGGGTTAAGTGTTTTAGGGGCATGGGTTTATAATAGATATAGTGAAGTTGATGTTAAATATGTTGATTATTTAATTGTTTATTGTTCTGACGGTAAAATTTATATGGGGTCTATGTTTATAAACTCTGAACTTTTGGCTGAGGTTGATGGGTTGTTGTTTTCTTCTTTGCCGATTGTTGAACCATATAATCTAAATGGTGCAGATGTTTTATTGATTGGAACTAAATCTGAGGGGTTGTTTGTTTTAGATGCAAGATTCACGCCATATAAAATTGAAACAGCACCAAACATTACTAGTATGGCAATACATTATGAAAGGTTGTTTGTAACTATAGATGGAGCAGATAAGCGAACTCTTTATTTTAGTGTTGATTTGGATCCAACTAATTGGAATTTAACAATTAGCGAGGGTGGGTTTATAAATATGATGGATGATAAAGGTGTTTTAAATAAAGTTGTTAGCTTTAATGACTATTTGTATGTGTTTAGAGATTTTGGAATTGCGAGAGTTTCTGCATATGCTAGCCAAGAAGAGTTTTTTGTTTCGCAGTTATACACCAGTAGTGGAAGAATTTATCCTAAAACTATAACCATGTGTGGTGATGTTATAATATTTCTTGCTGATGATGGAATTTACTCATTTAATGGAAGTTCAACCAATAAGATTTCATTAAACATTGATAAGTTGTTTGATGGTGTTAGTAATGAAAATGCCGTTGGTGCATTTAGTAATGGTAAGTATTATTTAGCGTGTTGTTTAAATTTTAACGATGATTGCAATGAAGGTTGTGAAGGCGAGGAATATTTTAATAACGCACTTATTGAATTGAATTTAAATAATGGTGAAATCAATATTATGAGAGGTGTTGATATTTATAATGTTCAAGCAATAACAAACACGTTAAATAGTAAGATTGCCGTTTGTTTTAAAGATGGTGATGTGTTTAAACTTGGTGAGTTGGGCAAGTGTGGTGAAGTGTTTGGAAAATCATTAAAAAAGGTTTGGTGCACTCCTGAAACAGATTTTG
>JAZUCB010000235.1:0-2440 GCA_045638985.1 Clostridia bacterium | reverse complement strand
CCATTTGTTTAATATAATGAAGTGTTTAAAAAAAACAATTAAATTTTAAAAATTTTGTAAAAATTATATTGTTATTTTCAGATTGGTGTGTTATATTGAAAGTGCTAAAAATAAAAAATATTTATTATTTTAAAATAAGTTTAAAATTACGTTTTTGGCAAGGAGTTTTATGTAAATAATTTAAAAAATTTTAATAAAGGAGGGGTTTTATATGAAAGAAAACATATTGCAACTTATTTCTGAAAAAAAATATTCAGATGTTAAAGTTGCCTTAAACGAAATGCTAGTTCAAGATATTGCTGAATTAATCGAGGAATTAGAAAACCCCGCCGAAGTTGTTATTATTTTTAGATTACTTCATAAGGACGAGGCTGCCGACGTTTTTTCTTATATGGAATCAGACGTTCAAGAACAAATTATTCAAACACTAAGCGATTCAGAAATTAAACGAATTATTGAAGATTTATCTGTTGACGATGCCGTTGATATTATTGAAGAAATGCCTGCAAATATTGTTGAGAGAATTTTAAAAAATGCAACACCTTCAACTAGAAACGACATCAACAAACTTTTAAGCTACGGCGAAGAAACTGCTGGATCAATCATGACAACAGAATTTTTGGAAATCAAAAACAACTTCACCGTAAGCGAAGCCATTGAAAAAATAAGGCAAGTTGGTAAAGATATGGAAACCATTAACGTTTTATTCGTTACCAACAATAAAAAAGTTTTAATTGGAACAGTTGATATTAAAGACTTAATCATTTCAAACGCATCAACAAAAATTGATGACATAATGGAAGATAATGTTCTTTTTGGCTATACCCACACCGATCAAGAAGAAATTTCAAATATATTCCAAAAATACGACCTATTAACTTTGCCAATCGTTGATAATGAACAAAGATTAGTTGGTATTGTTACGGTTGACGACGTTATGGAGGTTATTGAGGAAGAAGCAACCGATGATATTTCTAAAATCGGTGGTATGAGTCCAATTGAAGATAAATATTTAAACACTCCAGTTTTTAAACACTTTGGCAATCGTATTATTTGGGTTTTAGTAATGATGGTTTTCGGAATTTTCACAGGTTTGCTTATTTCAAAATACGAATCAGCTCTTGCAACAGTTCCAATGCTTGTTTCCTTTATGCCAGTGCTTATGAACACTGCTGGTAACTGCGGAAGCCAAAGCTCAACAATCATAATTCGTGGATTAGCTCTTAACGAATTAACTTTTAAAGATTACTTTAAAATATTCTTTAAAGAAATGGCTGTTTCACTGTTGTTAGGTTTATCTGCCGTTATATTCATGCTTATAAGAGTAACTATTCAATATGACATAACAAAAGCGTTAATCATTTGTGCTTCACTATTCATTGTTATTTTAATTGCAAACTTTATTGGTTTTTCAATGCCTATGCTTGCAAAAAAATTAAAGCTAGACCCTGCAATGATGGCTGCTCCAATTATCACAACAATTTTAGACTGTGCCGTTGTTTTAATTTACTTCTCTATTGCAAGTGCAGTTCTAGGAGTTTAAACCAAAGTATTAACAAACTTTAATCAAGCTAAAATATAATTAATCATAAAAAAACGCATAACAAACATTCAATTTTTGTTGATTATGCGTTTTTTTTATTTTATACATTATCTCTATTTATTTTTGCTAAGAGGTTTTCTAACACGTTTTTATTTTCTTCAAATATCTCAGGCAAAAACTCAACTCCAATTGGGTGGGGAATATTAGGGTTACCAACTTCCACAGTAAACGCAGGAATATCTAACTGCAAAGAAACCCAATCTGAAAATCCCCCAACACTTCCATAGGTTTTTAAAATCTCATACCCAGTGGCATCTGCAATAACCTGAGCAAATTGCAAATCTCTACTAAGAGATTCTTCACTAAGAACTTCAAATCCATAATAAACAACCTCACCCTTCGTGTGGTAAGACAAAGTTAAATCAATAGGTTCTTTTAACATAAAAGAAATTAAATTTCTAACCTCTCTTTCGCTATTAGGGTAAAACCCAACAAAATTTTCACTCGCAGGGCAAAAAACATTTTGAACCCCTTCACCCCAAAGAGCATCAAAATTAACATTCAAATCAACTCCTTCTGCATTTGCCTTCCACAATGAAAAGTTATCTGAATTATTGTTTATATTATAAACATAGTTTCTAAGTTTCTCACACTCAATCCAATCTTTGCCATCAAGAACTAATCTAACCCCATCTGGATTAACTAGTGGAATAAAATAAAACCCACCATCAACTTCTTTTTCAGCATAATATTTTATCAACTCAACTATTAACAACGAAGTAACATATTCCCTCGCATGAATTGCACCATCAATCAATATCTGATTACCTGAATAATTGCCAATATGAAACGCAACAATATCTTCACCTAATAAACTTTTTCCAATCAAAAAATTAT
>JAZUCB010000234.1:0-2582 GCA_045638985.1 Clostridia bacterium | reverse complement strand
ACTAAAAAAATGAATTAAAAACAAATTTTTGATTAATAATATTAATATAAAACAACAAAAAGGAGATAAAAATGAATCCACTAAAAACAATAACGAAAGAGCTAGATGAATATTTTATTCCTATAAACGAATTATACCCTAAAGCTTATAATAAAAATTCAACAGGCCCCTACTCTAAACTAAATGTTATTTTAGCAAACGGAACAGAATTTGAATCTGTTTGGTTTATGCATCAATTTGCTCGCCACACAGATAATAAAGAAATTTTAGAAAAACTTTCAATTATTAGAACCCAAGAGCAACAACAACAAAAAAGAATATCTTGTTTAAAACCATTAAACGAAAGTATTTTAGAAACAACAATAGCATATGAACAATTAGCAGTTGAATTAACAGCAAGTTTAGCTAAAAGAGAAAAAGATAAAACAAACAAGCAAGCATTAGACTTCGCACTACTAGAAGACTTTGATCATCTTTACAGATTCTCTAATATGTTATTAATAGATAAAGGAATTGAATCAGAACGCCTAGTTGGAAAGTATACTGAAATTATGCCTGGACGACCAACCATTGCAGAATATAGATACCCTAGCGACAATTTATGTGATCATATGATTGCTAAAAAGGCAGACTTGTTTTCTAAACTTACAGGTTGCATAATAACCGCAGCAGAACAACAAACAATGAATTACTATATGAATATTGCACAATGGTATAAAAACGATTTGGGCCGAAAATTATACGCCGAAATTGGAATGGTTGAAGAAGAACATGTTACACAATACGAATCATTAAAAGACCCTAATATGACCTGGCTTGAACAATGGGCTATGCATGAATATGCCGAATGTTATTTATATTATAGCCTTATGGAAAGCGAACAAGATCCTTATTTAAAAGGCGTTTGGGAATCACATTATAATATGGAGTGTTGCCATTTAAAAACTGTTATTGAACTTCTTGATAAATATGAAAAAACACCATATGAAAATGTTTTTGGCGATGGAGAATTTCCTGATGCATTAATGTTTGGTGATAACAAAGAATATATTAGAGAAGTTATTTATGAAACTTTGAATTTGACCAAACAACAAAATAAATATATTAGCGTTGACGATTTAAATAAAGCCTCAATGTTTCATTTTTATCAAGATCATTTTATTGGTAAAAATGAAGATAAAGTTGCCAGCCATATGATTATAAATAAAGCAATTGAAATGTTTGGAGAAGATTATAGATATCAAGAATCAAAGCACCCTATTAAAGCATTAAGCAACAGAAAAGCAGACAACACTAAAATCGCAAGGTAATAAAATAAAAGATATTAAGTTTAAAACTTAATATCTTTTATTTTTTATTTATATAATCATCATCTTTTGTGTAAGCAAATTCATCAGGCCCACTACTCAAGTTTTGTATTCTTTTCTTTTTAGTAAATGCATCAATTAAAGTTACTATAAATCCAAAAATTATAAAGAAATAATAAGTAAAGATTCTCCAGAATAATAAAGCCCAGAAAACTGTTCCTTCCCTAAACAACAATGAAAACATAGCCACGAATGAAATTTCTGCAAAGCCACTTCCCCCTGGAATAGGTATAATAGACATAGCCAACTCACAAAGCAATGCCATACTAACAACTTGAGTCCACCCCACATTAATATTAGGATAATTAAATGCTAAATAAATACAATATGCAACCGTTGCATTTAGTAAAATATTTGCAAACGCATAAATTAGTTGAGTTATAAACTGAAATGGCGATTTGGCAAATGCTTTAATGCACTTCTGATAGTTTTCAATAAATTGAACAACTTTAACCAAAGCTTTATCATAATTCTTAATAATTTTCATCTTAGATAAAAGTTTTAAACCACCAACAATTAACTTATAACCAACTTTTCTATTAATTGAAACAATCCAAACGAACAGAAGTAATATAAAGTTTATTATCAAACCACCTAAAGCAACATATTTAACAACGTTTCCACCAGTGTATAAATTAAACGGCATTATTAAAACAACTATTCCAACTATAATATACGCAATTTGCCAAAACATATGTTTAGCAAGCACAGTTCCAGTTGCCACATCTCCAGTGCAACCATTCTTTTTCAAATACATTATTTGAAAAGGTTGCCCACCAGACCCAAATGGAGTTATGCAATCCCAATAACGACCTATTGTTGCTGTTTTAAAAGCTAGTATTGGCCTAAATTTCTTAGTTGACCTATGAACTAATTGAGCAAATTTTAAAGCCTCAATTATTAAAAACAAACACTGAATTCCAAGCGCTATAAACAAGAATCTATAATAAGGGCTCTCAGCAAACAACTCCTGAATAGGCTTAACTTCACCAGTTAAAAATTGCCATAAAAATATTCCAACAACAATTGCAATATTAAAAACTAAAAATAGCCAACTTAATATTTTTGACTTTTTCTTCTTTTTAACTTTGCATTCCTCATGAGTTAAGCCATCACATTCAGGACACATATTAACTCGTTTAAGAAAAAATACCTTATAACTCATTTTAAAAGGATAAAGTTTTTTATTGTTAAATTTTAACTTTGCAACAACGT
>JAZUCB010000233.1:0-2915 GCA_045638985.1 Clostridia bacterium | reverse complement strand
GTCTTAAAGTTTTTTTCTATGTTGCAAATTCCTTGCCAACTCAACTTTAATTATATTATAATTAACTAAAATATAGTGAAATTGTGTTAAATTTTAATGTTAAATAAAACTAATAATAAAGTGGTAATTGAAAGTTTGATTTAAAAATTTTTGCAATTTAATTTAAGTATTTTGAAAGAAGGGAGAATGGTTTATGAGGATAAAGCTTACTAAAATTATAATTTTTATAGGTTTATTGGTTTGCATTGTTTGCCCAATAATGCTTGCAAGTTGTGAGGGTGTTTGGACAGGTTATGATAGTGTTTCTGAAGCAAGAAATATGGAAGAGGGTGAAGAAGTGAGTTTGCAAGGCTATTATGTTGGCGTTGCTCAAGAAGGAATTAATGGAGCTAAAGAAATTCTCGTTAAAGACACTAAAACTGATGATATTATTGCAGTTCGAGGAGTAACATATGGCACATGGCCAAATGTTGGCTATAAAAAAGGGGATTTAATTAATATCTCAGGCGTTGTTAAATTAGATGGTGATGCGAAATATAATAATAAAAAGAAATATATTCAATTTACTAAAGATATAGAAAAAAATCCTAAAGATATTAAAGATACAATTGTTGAAAACAAAAAAGTTTCATATAAGTTTAATAACATAACATCATTATATAGCCAAGATCATTTAGTGAAATATTTTAAAGATGAATTTATTGAACCTTATAGTTATGTTAAATTGGTGGGCACTGTTTATTATAATCTTAGAGTTTCTGTACCGAATATTGATCAAGTGAAACTTTATAGAATTCACATGAACAATGAGGCAACCGATCAAAATGGAATTGTTGTTGAGGGAAGTGGTAGTTCGCAATCGGGAAGCGGAAGGTATTTAACATTTCGCGAAAATGTTTTAGTAAAAAACTTAGGTGAGCATTGCGTTAAATATGTAAATGGTGATATTGATGAATCGGGCTTATATAATGTGAATACTATTAAATCTGATGAGTTAATATGCTTGGTAACAGGTGTTGATGATGAGGGTTATCAGCTAGTGATTTTAGATGAAAGTTGGATAATACAATATGATAATAACACATCATATAATAAGCAAGATGCATTGATTGAGGTTGCAAAGGCTTTTTATAATCAAGGCAGTCAGATTAGATATAATCAAACAATGGAGCGCAGGAATATAAATCCATCTCCTGAAGATGCAACATCGCAAAATATTATTTATGCAGATTGCAGTTCTTTTGTTACCGCTGTGTATTATGAGGCTTTTGGGAAAGACATTGTGCCAGGTCCAGGTGGAGTTAAAAACTGGCAACCAAAAACCGCAAGGTTCCTTGATTATGCTCAAAAAAATAAACTCAGTATTGATGTTGCAGGATATTACAAAGCCAGCTCTTACACTGATGTTAAATCTCAGAAAAAATTGCTTGAAGATGTGAGAAGTGATTTGAAAGTGGGAGACGTGGTTGTTTATCGCAGAGAAGTTTATAATTCAGAAACTAATAAACAAGTTGAAAAGGGGCATTGCTTTTTATACTTAGGCAATAATGCATTTATTCATTGCGTGGGGAGCGACTATGTTAAAAATGATAAAGCATCAACCAGTCATGATAATAAAGATGGCGATATTCCAGAAACAACCAAGGGTTCAATATACTACGTGTTAGCTGATGAAGTATTTAATGAGGCTTATAAATCAACCCATTATTTATTTTATAAAGGCACCTCAGATAAAGGGCTAGTTGATTTTTGTGTGTTAAGGCCAATGGCATTGGGAGCAACCTTAACTTCAAAAACAAGAAGCCGAATGAATGTGAGAATGTTGGAAATTGAGAAAACAGTTAATATTGGAGTTAACACAGCAGTTCACAAAAATGAAACTTTAACATATAGCATAAGTGTTAAAAATAAAAGCCAAGCAAAAGTGATTAATTTCGAGTTTGAAGAATTATTGGATTCAGATTTAACTGCTCAAAAGGTTGTTGTTAAAAAGGGTGGTAATTCTCAAGGACAAGAAGTTAAATATAATATCAATAATATTACTAATGTGTTATCGTTTAATGTGGGCCTTGAGGTTGGAGAATCAGTGCTTATTGAGTTAACTTGTAAGGTAAAGTCAAACCCTTCAGGCAATTTAATTGAAAGCAAACAAACAAAGGTTGGTGGATTTGTTTTACCAAAAGTTGTGAACACTATTTCAAATTATAGTAAAGAACGAATAACAGACATTGTGTCAAAAGCAAAGAGTTATGTTGGAACTTTACCAACACAAAACCCTGTGGCAGTGGCTAATAAAATTTATAAGGATGTTATTGGAAAAAATATTTATTCTTATTCAAATGAAAATGAATTGATGGGCGCTTTATTTGAAATAGAAGATGCAAGCGAGGGTAAGGCTACTGTTAACACAAAAGAAGGAATTTATAATATGGTAGCACCAAATTTATATGGTGGAAATAGCGTAAGTCGTTTGTATTATCGTAATAAGGATTTAGTTCGTTTAATAACGGTTGATAATTTATCGCTAGGGGATATAATTGTTGCAGTTGATAACTCTGGAACTGAAAAAAGCACCGTTGTTTATATTTATGTTGGTGGAATGCAACTTGTTAAAATTGAAGGCGCGGTTGGTGGTTCTTCATCAACTGTTAGCACTGTTACCATGAGCAATAACCCAACAAGCTCAGACCATATTCTAGTAACCCTTCCTGCATATGACACTTATGCAATTTTAAGACCTTCAATGGTTGGATAAATCTTTTTTAATTAACTAAATAAAAATTTTCATTAAAAAACATAAAATTAAATATAATGGGTTTAAACTGAAAATTTGTTTTGTGTTTTAAATATGAAGAAAAAACTAGTTCGAAAATGAACTAGTTTTTTTTTGGATTTGCTAAAATTTTAAAATTATT
>JAZUCB010000232.1:0-2358 GCA_045638985.1 Clostridia bacterium | reverse complement strand
AACAATTCAATTTAAATATTTTATTGTGTATTAGTTAATCGAAACTAATACATTTTTAATTTATTATATATTTACTATTTTTTTTATATCTGTTATAATACTAACATGAATAATCAAAAGCAAATGAAAGAAATTGTTAATATTTTGCGAAATAAAATTCAAAATCCAGTGTGTGAATTGAATTTTAATAACACTTTTGAATTATTAATCGCAGTGATTTTGAGTGCACAATGCACTGATGCGAGAGTTAACATTGTAACAAAGGAACTTTTTAAAAGATTTAAGGCTCCAAAAGATTTTCTTAATGTTGACGTTAGTGTTGTTGAAGATTATATTAAGTCGTGTGGTTTTTATAAAAACAAAGCTAAAAATATAATTGGCTGTTGTGAAATGTTATGCAATAAATTTAATGGAATTGTTCCTAACAATATGGAGGATTTAATTTCATTGCCTGGTGTTGGTAGAAAAACTGCGAGTGTTGTTTTGGCTGTTGGTTTTCAAATACCCGCATTTCCAGTGGATACTCATTTATTTAGATTTGCTAAGAGATTTGGTGTTTATTCTGGAAATAATGTTGAGCATTGTGAAGAAAAATACAAGTCGTTAATTTCAAAAGATGATTGGATTGATGCGCATCATTTAATATTACTTTTTAGCAGGTATTATTGCAAAGCAATTAAGCCTGCATGTTGTAATTGTGAGCTTAAAAAGTATTGTAGAATTAAGGAGTTATAATATGTTTTTAGATAAAGTTGAAATTGTTTGTAAGGCTGGAAACGGTGGCGATGGTGCTGTTTCTTTTAGAAGAGAAAAACATGTGCCGAATGGTGGTCCTAATGGTGGTGATGGTGGAAATGGTGGTAGTATTATTTTTAAAACAACCAATAACTTAACTAATTTAATTGATTTTAGATTTAAGAAAGTTTTTAGAGCAGAAAACGGTGAAAATGGTAAAGGGACTAATAGATATGGTAAAAACGGTGAAAATATGGTTATTTTAGTTCCTAGGGGCACTGTTATTAAAAATGCTGAAAATGGTAAGGTTGTTGCTGATTTAATCGAAGAAAACGAAGAAATAGTTCTGCTTAAAGGTGGTAAAGGAGGTTGGGGTAATGCTAAGTTTGTAACTTCAACTCGTCAAGCACCACGTTTTTCAGAATTGGGAGTTAAAACAAAAGAATTTAAATTGGTTTTGGAATTGAAAACTATTGCTGATGTTGGTTTGGTTGGTTTTCCAAACGTTGGAAAAAGCACATTGTTATCATGTATAAGCAATGCTAAACCTAAAATTGCAAATTATCATTTCACAACATTAAGCCCTAATATTGGTGTTGTTAAGGCATATGATAAAAGCTTTGTGATGGCTGATATTCCAGGATTGATTTCTGGTGCTAGTGAAGGTGTTGGATTAGGATTAGATTTTTTAAGGCATATTGAAAGAACAAAATTATTAGTTCATGTTATTGATATTTCATCATCTGAAGGAAGAAATCCAATTGATGACTATGATGCAATTAATTATGAGTTGGCTAGTTATAGTGATAAAGTTGGAAATATTCCTCAAATAATAGCATTGAATAAAATTGATTTGTTGGAAGATCAAAGTATTGTTGACGAATTTAAAAAACATGTAAAAAATAAGAAAATTGTTTTAATAAGTGCAGCTGGATATATGGGGTTGGATGAATTATTAAAAGAGATTGCTAATTCATTACCAAGCGACAATTCTGTTGAGAAGCTTGAAATTGAAGAGAAAGAAATTGATAAGCGAGATTTAAAGGAATACACAATAGAAAAATTATCTGATAGAGAATATTGTGTTTTTGGTGAGTTGATTGATGATATTTTACGTAGAGTTGCTCTTGATGACTATAGATCAAATGCATATTTCCAAAAAAGGCTTAAAAATGAAGGAATCATTGATGCTTTAAAGAATAAAGGCGTTAAAAATGGTGATACCGTTTATATTGGCGATATTGAATTAGAATTTGAGGAGTAAGATTTATGGATAAAAAAGATAGGTTGGTTTTGCGCAGTTTAGGTCAAAAATTGCCAGATTTGGTTTATATTGGCAAAGATGGGTTAACAGATAATGTGGTAATTCAAATTAAAGATAATTTATTTGCGCATGAATTAATTAAAATAAAAGTTCAACAAAGTGTTGTTGAAGATTTAAGAGAATTTGCATCTGATATTGAAAAACTTTGTGATTGTGAGGTTGTTTGTGTTATCGGTTCAAAAATTTTGGTGTATAAATATTCTCATAATCCAAAAATTAAAGAACATATTTTGTAGTTAAAAAAAGTGTTACAATAATTGTAACACTTTTTTGTTAAAAGTTATTGTCTGAAAATCTGG
>JAZUCB010000231.1:0-2570 GCA_045638985.1 Clostridia bacterium | reverse complement strand
ACCAAATATCATATGCAGAGCCTTTATAAATATGGGTTATAACGTCGCCACTTGATATTGTGTAATCACCATTAACGTCTGCCAATCCAGATTTTGTTATAACATGATAAGTTTTGCCACTATATTGCATTAACTTCCAACCAATAAATGTGAAGCCTTCTTTTTCAACTTTTGGCAATTCAAAAGTTTCATCAGTAACTTTGAATGAATTAGGAGTTAATTCTGTGTATTCAATATTTTCAGCATTATTTTGAGAAACAAATTTTTCATAATAACTAATTGAATTGGTTACTGTGTTATTTGCATTACTTAAAATTGTTATATCAATATCACTTCTAATATCTTTAAGTTCAATTGAATAAGTTAATGTTGTTCTTCCAGAGAATGAAATTTTGAATAATTCTTTTGCATCTGAAATAGTGAAAATAATAGTTTCTCCATTAACTTCATAATCGCTTAGAACTCCATCTGTAACGGTTCTTCCAGCAATTATATTTTTATGTGTCTCATAAATATTCTTTAAATCAACTGAAATATTTCCAATATTTATTGTTGTTATGCCTAAAGAAGCAATTCCATAATACCCCAACTTCTCAACGAAATCGATTGCTAAGCTTGATTTAGCCAAAACAATTGTTTCGCTTCCAAGGTCTGGTTTAATTGCATCAGTTGATGATGCATTTTTAATTTCATAACCAATTCTCTCTGGCTCAGTAATGGTTATTTTGTATTCTTTTAATTGCCATTTTGCATAAACACTAACATCTTGATGAGTTCCTGAATTAATAACTTCAACCTTATTTCCATAAACGCCAGTTGATTCATTATAACTAAACCATCCAACGAATGAATAATCATCAGCTTCGTTTGGAGCAAATTCATCTAATGAAATATCTTCGCTTTCAATTGTGAATGTTAGATTTAAATAATCAATATCTGAAACTTCTCCACTTTCAATATCAACGTTCTTGAAGTTAACATTATAATGTGTTGGAGTTGTTTTTCCATATAAAGTTAAATCTGATTCAACAACTAAATCAAAATCGTATGCTGTTTGGCAATTGCTATCAACGCACCAACCATTAAAATCATAACCAGTGATTGAAACGGTTCTGTTTGTAGCTTTGCTTGTTCCATCTGGAACAATATTTTCACTTGAACCATATTGTTCTCCGTTTAGAACGTATGAAACAATATAGTATTTGTTGAATTTTGCAACCAATGTTATATCACTTGAAACAACATCACTTGCAAAGGTCCATTTAGAATCTCCATTGAACCAACCTAAGAAATATTGATTGTTGTAAGCAAAAATTGAAGGTTGAGTAACTTTTGTTCCATATGCAACGGTTTGGTTATTAATAACGTTTCCGTTTGCATCTAAAGCATTTTGTAACTCAGAATCAATTCCTTCGCAAAGTTTCTTAAATGAAACTTGGAAAGTGTCGATCTCAATTCCGCTGAATTCAATAGTTGAATCAATAGTGCTAGTTTCTAAAATGATTTCAAATTTATTTTCTTCATAACTAATAGTAATTTTTGAAATTCCAGCAATAACTGAATTTTCAATTACACCAGCTATGATTTGTTCTTTTGTTGCAACTTCAATTCCATTAACTGAAATTGTGAAGTTTGCTTTACTATAACCATCTTTTAATGTGAATGAGTAAGCAATTGTTGAACCATAATTATGAGCTATTGTTCCGTTAATCACTCCACCAGTTTGAACTTCATGGCTAATTTGAGCATCAACTCCATCAACCTCGGCTTCATCATTCAAGTTTTCAATATTCTTAATGGTTAAAGTTCTTTGAGCAATTGAAAGTTCATTAAATGTTACGTTAATATCGCTTTCAATTCCACTAATTGTTACCGTTAAAATGTTTCCATTTTTAACTAATGTTGCAGAATAAACAGTTCTTAAATTTCCATAAACATATTCTGAATGAGATGCAGATGGAAGAGCTAATCTAAGAATTGCTTCATCTCCATTTAAATAAACATTAACTTGATCTAATGATTCAACATAAGCTTCTTCTAATTGAATTGTGAAACTTAAATTTGAACCATGATTTTTATTAATATCACCACTAATTCCAGTTATATAACCAGTTTGAGTGCCAATATTAATTGTGTGTGTTTTAATTGTCCAATTTGCATAAACTTCAACATTTGAAGATGTTCCAATTTCAATTGATGTAACTTTTTGAGTTAAATCTTTATCTAAATACCAACCTTCGAATGTGTAGCCATATCTTATTGGTGCAATATCTCTTAAATCCAAGCTTTCATCTGGAGTTATATTTTTATCTGGCATAGCAGTGAAGTATGGAACATAAACATCACTTGCTGAATAAGAAGTTGTTATTTCTTCATATACCCCATTGTTATTATTTAAATAGCTAATTGAATAACTATTTGCACTCCATTGAGCTTCAAGAGTGATAGTTGAGTCAATAGAAGCAGCATATGAACCAGAATATATAGTTGTTATAATATCTCCTCTATTTTGAGTTTTGCTATCATCAATGTTTTCAATATCATAATTTCCAGCAAGTTTCCAACCATCA
>JAZUCB010000230.1:0-3059 GCA_045638985.1 Clostridia bacterium | reverse complement strand
ATGGTGTGGAGAAATAACAGAAGAATTTGAGTTTATTGGAACTGGTTCTGTGTTTAGAAATCTTGGTGTTTTAAGCAGAAGGGCTAAGAAATATCCATTAGATATTGAGCATAATTATGTTGTTTCAAAAGACGACTTTAAAAAAGTTTATTCGGTTATTAAACCTGTTGATTCTGTTAAAAACAGCAAAATTAAGGGATTATCAGTTAGTGACTCTGCAATAATTGGTTCTGGGTTGGCTATTGCTGATGCAATTTTTAGTGCTTTAAATATTAATGAACTTGCAATTAGCAAAGTTGATAGAGAAATGGGAATGTTGTTTAAGCAAATTATTCCTTTAACAAATGAAAAACCTATTAGTGATGCTTTGGGTTATAGTTTGCAAGTTATTAATGAGTACTATGATAAAAAGCCAAATAATATAAATCAAATTTATGATTTATCTTTGCTTTTATTCAAACAATTAAAAGTTTTACACAAATTAGGTAGACCATTTATTAGAATTTTAAGAATTGCAAGTTGTTTATATAATTGTGGAATGAGGGTTAACTTTAAAGATAAAGAAAAGTCTGGGTTCTCAATTGTTGAATATAGCGATTTGTTTGGTGTTAGTCACACAGAAATAGTTTTAGCTTGCTTTGTTTGCAAATTAAGAGAAGTTGATAACTTTAATTTGTCTGAATGGGTAAAATATAAAGAATTAGTTACTGATGAAGATTTGGTGGCAGTTAAAAAATTAGCTGTAATTTTAAAAATTGCTGAATCTTTAGATATTACTGGTTATGGCGTTATTAAAGATATTAGTTGTGATATCCTTGGAGATAGCGTTATTATGAAAACAATTGTTGAAGGTAATGCTTATTTAGAAATTAAACACGCAATGCTTGCGGGTCCTGAATTTAAAAAGGCTTTCAATAAAAATTTAGAAATTTTATAATATGAAAATTTTGCCAATTAACAATGTTATTTTGTTAATTGGCTTTTTTAATTTAAAATATTATGAATAAAAAAAATAATATGCTATACTTAAAAATATTAAGAGGGTGTTTATGAAAGAATATAATATTGCTATTGAAGTTGGTAGTTCAAACACAATAATTTATAAGCAGGGTTTGGGGGTTGTTTTAAAAGAACCTTCATTAGTTGCAATAGAGTGCTATAAGGGTAAAGAAAGCGTTGTTGCTGTTGGGAATGATGCAAAACAATTAATGGGAAAAACTGCAAAAAATGTTGATGTTGTTAGTCCGATATTTGAAGGTGTTATTAAAAACATTTCATGTGCTAGAAAAATGTTGGAAGGTTTTTTAAGTAAGATTGATGATAAAAGATTTTTTGCTAGAAAACATCTAGTTTTTTGCGTTCCTTGTGGAATAAATAAAAGTGAACAAGAAGCTTATAAAAATTTAGGATTTATGTTAAATGCAAATTCTGTAGCATTGGTTCCAAGTGTTTATTTTGCATTAGCTGGTATGGTTGCTGAAAACTCAATTTCACCTAAACTTGTTGTTAATATGGGTGGTGGAACAACCGATATTGCTGTTATTGCTAAGAACGAAATTATTAGTGGTTGCACAATTTCAATGGGTAACGATAATATTGATGAAAGAATAAAAAATGAAATTTTGCAAAAGTATGGTATTGAAATTTCTAAAAATGATGCTGAAGAAACGAAATTTGAAGTTAGCACATTGCTTCCAAATGATATGATTGAACATGAGGTTGTTGGAGTTGATGTTAATACCTATGAAACAAGGATGATTAGGGTTCACTCTCAAGATTTTCTTGAGTTATTTACTGAATATTATTCTGTTATTGTTGATGGTGTTAAGGCAATAATTAAGTCTTGCCCAATTGAGGTTCGAGATGATCTATTAAGAAGTGGTATTTATGTTTGTGGTGGAAATGCTGTTATTAATGGTTTGGAAAGATTTTTAAGAGGTAGATTGAATTATCCAATTCATATTTCAATTGATCCTAAGTTAACAACAGTTAATGGGATTTCTATATTATTAAAAAATCCAAAAATGCTTAACGAAATAATAAAAAATGTTATTTATTAATTAAATATTTTGGCATTAAAAGTAAAAAAATAACCAATTTAGTTGAACGCTAAGTTTATAAATAAAGTAGAGAATTTATGTTCTTTACTTTTTTTTATTTATTAAATAAAATTTTCTTGGTATAAGGAGATTTTATGGCTAAGGTTATTGCTATAACAAGTGGAAAAGGTGGGGTTGGTAAAACAACTTTTTGTGTTAATTTCGGTTATGCGTTATCACAAAATGGTTTTAAAGTGTTGATGATTGATGGTGATTTTGGACTTAATAATTTAGATGTTGTTATGGGTGTTGAAAATAAAATTGTTTGGGATTTTATTGATATAATTGAAAATAAGTGTAGGGCAAAACAGGCTTTGATTTCAGATTTTAATAACGACAAATTATGGATTTTGCCTTCAAATCATACATATTCAACCTTCGAGATTAAGGATTGGCATATAAAAAAGATAATAGAAGATGTTGGTGAGGGTTTTGATTTTATTTTAATTGATTGTCCGGCAGGAATTGATTTTAGTTTGAGTAAGATTTTAATAAATGTTGATTCTAGTATTGTGGTAACAACGCCACATATTTCTGCAATTAGGGACGCCGATAAAATGATTTCAGTTTTAAAAAGTTTTTTTGTTGATGAGATCGGCGTTGTTGTTAACAGAGCGAGAGGTGACATGATTTTAAATGGGGAGATGATAAAAATTGAAGCAATTCAGGAGCATTTGGATGTTGATATAATAGGTGTTGTTCCTGAAAGTGATAATATTTCTTTGCAGTTAATGGTTGGTGGTGCAATTAAATATACATCTGATATTGAAGCGTCGTATAACTTAATTGTTAATAACTTGGTTAATGGGGGTAAAGAAATTTTTGATTGCACTAAAAGGTATAAAGGTTTTATTGGTAATCTAAGAAAGGGATTGAGGAGAATGGTGTGATATGGGGAATATGCAATTAATTTGTGAGAATAGATTAAAAAATATTTTATTAAAAGATAAAAATGATAAT